>CAVLCF010000119.1:0-5669 GCA_963661735.1 bacterium
TGGTCAGGCTGATATTCCCCAGGGAGGGGGCCTTGATCTTGAAATAGGCGTTCAACCCACTGCTTCCGGCATTGTACAGAGAAATGGTCGTCTGATAACTTGACCCCGACATGTACCAAATATTGTAGCTAGAATTGGATGCCGAGGGCAGATACCTTGTTGCTGTAAACACCGTAGATTCGGAAATATCCCCGGTTTTCGTGATATTCAAGGTGTTGCCGCTCTTAGAAAAATGGGCACCATTTCCGTTGGAGAAACTGAAATTGGACAGCACCCCGTTGGAATCGTAGGCGCTGCCAGTGTCCCCGGAAAGCTGAATGGTGGGTGCGCTGCCGCTGGAACTGCCGCAAAAGCTGGGGATTTTCTTCGCGGACTGGATCGCGGATACCAGACTGTTATAGCAGGAGGTGAAACCAGACACCGAGGCCGAAGCGGCGGCATAGAACACGTCACCAGAAGTACCGCGCTCGTTGGAACTGTTCCGGTTAAAGCTACTGGGGTCACGCAAGCCGCAGACGATTTCATAAATCAGAATTTGCGTTGCCACCCGCAGGGGCACATTGGGGTTGCTGTCCTTCTTTACTGATGTGACGCTTATGGAATGATCCCACTGCTGATCACTGTACAGAAGAATAAGCCCAATAGCTTCCCGCCGAGCGGAGGGCAGCGCGTACCACACATTGCTGCCGGTAGTGCTGCCGCTGCCGTTCAGTGTCACATCCCGGTCAACCGAGTTTCCGCTGGTACTGGCCGCATAGTTGCGCCATGGCTCAATGCAGTACAGCGGCTCGTCCGCGTGGGCGACACCACCGTACCTCGCAAAGTGCCAGCCCATGTTCTTGACATAGGCCGTCCGGGTAGTGCCGCTTCCATTGGGTTTATAGGCGCACGACACCTGGTAGTTCAGCCGGGTTGTGTAATCGCCATTGTCCGCAAAATCGAACAGCATAATGCTGTTCTGGGTGGAGGCGTAGGTATCGGCATCCAGAATACGGTCATCTTCCGATTCGTCCGGGGTGTCCTCCGCTGGGGTTTCTGTTTCCTCTGTGGAATTTTCCGCTGGTGCCTCTGTGAAAGGCTCTGTAGCTTCTGTTTCTTCCGGTGTCGTAGTTTCCACTACCGCCTCCGTTGTTTCCACAGCTTCCGTGACCTCCGGCGGCACCTCTGCCATAGCCCCCAGCGGAACGCTGAAAACCAACATCACCGCCAGCAGCAGGCACAGCAGCCGTTTTGTAAATCTCATGGATTTCCTCCTTCCTGGGTAGTCTGGTACTTCGCCACCTCGCTGGGCTTGGTTGTCATAATACTGTACAGCTCGTTGTCCGTTGGGAAGTGATCCACAAAAGGCAGGATCACATTGTCAAAGAACAGCAGCCCTTCCCCCGGCGGGGCGTTGCTGATATGGGCGGCCTGTTTGGCAGAGATATTCAGCCGCTCACAGAGAATGGCCCTGTCGCCGCTGGCCTGGTTCAGCAGGTAGATAAAGTCGCTGTTTTCCAGGATGTTCTCGATCTCCGGGGAACCCAGCAGATCCTTCACGTTCTGGGTGATGCCCGTGGGAATGCCGCCCCACTTCCGAAACCGCTTCCAGATCTCCACACTCCAAGAGGCCACCTCGCCGTGGAGCAGCAGGTGGAATTCGTCCACATAGTACCGAGTGGCCTTGCCCTCGCTGCGGTTCACCGTTACCCGGTTCCACACTTGATCCTGGATGACCAGCATCCCCAGATTCTTTAGCTGCTTACCCAGGGACTTGATATCGAAGCACACCAGCCGATTGTTGATATCCACATTGGTCCGGTGATTAAATACATTCAGACTGCCGTGGACATACAGCTCCAAAGCGGAGCTGACCCTTTGGGCCTCCGGTTCTGGCTGGACCCGGATCTCGTCCCACAGATCTTCCAGAATGGGCATATTCTCCGGCCTTGGGTCTGCCAGATAGCCCCGGTACACCTTCCGCAGAGAGCGGTCAATGACGGTTTTCTCCACCGGGGTGAGCCCAAACTTATCTCCCGCCGCGACTTCGCAGAAGGACAGGATAAAGTCGGATTTCAGCGCCAAAGGGTTGTCGTCCTCGGAATAGTTCAGGTTGATATCCAGAGGATTCAGATAGTAGCTTCTGCCTCCGCCGCTGCCGGAGGGGGTAAGCCGGATGACCTGCCCGCCCAGCCGCTCCACCAGTGGGAAATACTCCGACTCCGGGTCGCAGATCAGAATATCGTCTTTCGTTACCAGGAACACATTCAGGATCTCCCGCTTGGCCGAGAAGGACTTGCCGCTGCCGGTGGTGCCCAAAATCAGACCATTGGGAGTCTTGTTCTGCTTCCGGTCCGCCAGGATCATGTTGCCGGAGCTGGCGTTGATCCCGTAGTACAGCGCGTCCCCGCCCTGGAAAATCTCCTGGGTGGTAAAGGGCATGAGGATGGAAACGGCGGAAGTGGTAAGCCCCCGCTGAATGCGGATCTGGTTGACCCCCAGGGGCAGCGCCGACACAAAGCCCTGCTCCTGCTGAAAGTCCAGCCGGGTAAACTGGCAGTTGTACTGCTGGGCGACGCTGGCCGCCCGGGCAATGTCGTTGTCCAGCTTTCGCTTGCTGTCTGCCATATTCACCACCAGGAACGTGACCAGAAACATCCGTTCATTCCGGCTCTGCAGGTCCCGGAGAATGTTTTTCGCCTCCACGGCGTAGGTGGCAATGTCCGTGGGGACAATATCCATATCAAACCCTTCCCGGACGGCCCGCTTCTGGGCATCGATTTTCATGCCGTCAATGTCGGTGATCTTCCGCTTGACGGTCTTGATGGCCTCCGTCTGGTCCATACTGCGGATGTGGATACTCAAAAGCATGTCGCTTTCTGTGTTCAGCAGTTCCGCCAGGATACGGTCATCCATTTCCGGGGCGGTGATCTGCAAAAAGGAAGCCGCGCAGAACTTGGTCCCCATCTGGAACTGCCGGGCAGAGGCGAAGCGGAAGGCCGAGGGAGCGATAAAGTCCTTGACGTGCAGGCCGGAGGGTGCCAGCCAGTCCCATTCAAAGGAGAACCGCTCTCCGTCCGGGTGCAGGATGCCGTGCAGCAGCTCCAGCCACTCCCGGCCATCCAGCACCTTTGCCAGAGCGCCCATGACCTTGAAATGGTTCAGCGCGTCCAGGGTGATCCGGGAAAACCTGGCCCTGGCCGCCCGAATATCCGATTCCGTGATGGTCAGCACCAGCAGCTTTGTTTTCACAATGCCGTTGTTGCCCTTTTCCAGCTGCCGCCGGAGCATCTGGGTATAGAGCTGCCGGATGCCGTCGAAAGCGTCCCCTTGGGCGGCGATCTCGATCCGCTTTAGAAAGTCATCCTGGTTCATGTGCCGGCAAGGCAGGCTGATCTCCATACCGATGGAGCTGTCGTGGGAATTGTACAAATCGCATAGGCCCTCAAAGATGGCCGTCTGCTGATCCGGTTGGGCAAGCTGGTAGTTCACGTCCTCAAACTCAATGCACTTGGACCAGGTATTGTCATCCAGCTTGCACAGGCCGTCCGGGTACATCTGCCGGAACGGCAAGGTGTCCTGGGCGGTATGAGGCTTCCCGTCGCCCCGGGCACGCTCCATAATGGCCCGGATCTCTTTCTTTTCAGCGGCGGTCAGCTTTCGCTTTCTTGTGGCCTTTTCCTCTCTTTTGGACAACCGCGCGCACCTCCTGTTCTACTTGAATCTGCCGCGCAATGGCGGCGTAAAAATTGTTGGTCGCGTAGGGCCGCAGCCTGGGCCTTACGAACATGGCCTGGATCATCTGCCCCAGGATCACCTCCAATGGCTGGCCGTGCTTTTCGTACATTGCCAGCAGAAAGAAGGGCAGCATGACCAGGATCATACAGAGGGTGGCCGCGCTGGAAGCCACCCGGTTTTTGAGCAAAAAGAAAAGCGGTACTCCTACAAGCACCGCCGCCCCAAAGCAAATGAGCTGCCGCCGGGTCAGACCGAACAGCACCTTGGATTTTACTTTGGTCAAGTCTTTTGGGAATGGTTACATAGGCAATCGTTCTCACTCCAATCACTAGATATTGTGTTTATATATTCAAGGTCACGCAATATGTTGTATCTGCGCTGTTTAATACGCCCCAAACAATGACTTCGACAGGCTGCCGGTCTTGAACAGCGCAAAGCACAGCAGCACCGTGTATCCCATGCAGGCCCAGATGGCGGCGGACACGTTGCTTCCCACGCCAATGTTCTGCACCAGCACGGAGTAAATACCCACGCACACCATAATGAGAAACGCCTGAAATCCCAGGGCAAACAGAGAGCGCAGGTAATTTTGCCCCGTGTGCCCCCAATCCCGGTTGGTCATGGTGGCAAGGGGGATGGGCCCCACCGAGGCGGTCAGGTATACCTCAATCATCCGTCCGTAGATCACCAGCATAATGCAGATGGAAAGGATGTTCATAGTCAGCCCCACGAAAATGGACTGGAACCACAGACCGAATAGCTCTCCTGTTTCCAGGGCCTCCATCTGGGCATCCAGGTTTCCCAGCACGCCGCTGATATCCACAGAGGTATTGCCGATGATCACCCCCGCGCTGCCGTTGACCACGCTCTGCGCCGCGTCGAAGATCCCCATGACAATGTTCCAAGTATTGGTGACGATCAGCACAGCGCAGAAGGTCTTGAACACCCACTTGAAGAACATCCAGGTATCGATACCGTGGAGATTGTTTCGCTCCGTGACCATCTGGATCAGCTCCACGCACATGACGAAGGTGAGGATCACCCCGGCAATGGGGACAATGACCGTTTCGGAAAGATTCTGGATCATGGAAAAGACGCCCCCGTTCCAGCCCTGGGGCGTCTTTCCCACTTCTCCCGCAATCTCGCCTACTTTGGTATTGACGGAATCGAACATCCCTGTTAAATTCCCCTTGATGCCCTCCGTCAGCAGCCCACGGAGCCACTGATCCAGTTTGTCAAGAATACCGCCCATAAGCGAATCACGCTTTCAGCGGCTTATCCGAACAAACCGGTCAGCAGGGGCACCAGGGTGGTGCCAATGAGCGCCACACCTCCGCCGGCCATAAGTTGCTTCATTCCCTGCGACTTGGAAGCGGGGTTGTCCTGGCCGTAGCCTTCCAAAAGATTGATAACGCCCCAGATACCCAGACCTGCGCCCAGGGCGACTGCCAGGGTTTGCAGAACGCCTATCGCGCTGTTGAAAAATGCCATTCAAAATATCCTCCTAAAATTGGTTTTGGTTATAGGTTGATCTCGTACACCTCAAAGGAATCCGTAGGCTTTACCTTGGGATGCCGTTTCATGTACCGTTCCATATCAAAGAGATTCTTCGGGTCGGCGTCGGCGGTGTATCGGTAGTTCGGGTGTTTCGTCAGATCGTATTTCTCCGAGAGAAACGGACGGACACCCCGCAGCATATAGATACACTTGCCGCCGTCCATTACCGCCAATTCGTCCTGGGACATCAGCTCCTTTCCTAATTTCTGATAACTGAGGCCATAGGATACCTGACTGCCGCGGTTTTCGGACTGGTTGGAAAGGTCAATGGTTTCCTTCCCCAGCAGCTCCGAAATTTCCTTCAGCGTGGATTTTTCCTTGCCTCCCAAAAACAAGGTGCTGTCATGAGGTAAGCTTCGGAGCGTCCTTCGGCAGAAGGACGCTCGTCCACTCCC
>CAVLCF010000120.1:0-2219 GCA_963661735.1 bacterium
TGAACCTTGAAAACTTCATAATCATTCATCTGATACATTCTTCTGGACCAGAGCCGGGAGGACAGTACGCCGTGACCACCTGCCCCGTAAGGGGTACGAAGCGAGGAAGCCCGCAAGGGCTGAAGCAAAGGTGCTGAGCGAGAAATGCTGCCTCCAATGCCGGGTTGCCACCGGCAAGGCAACGAGGGGCCAAACAGGACAATGATACTTCTCTACGGAGCTGGCGGAGGACCCGGCAGGGGTGGAAGGCCCATGGACTCGATTCGCAGTCGAGCGTCAGATGATTTCCCTTTGCGCGTTTAGGGGGCGAGGCCGAATGAAACACGCCGACCAAAGCACAGATAAGAATTCTGTGTTTTGGTGGAGCAAAAATAAAAACCATAGGAGGTACAAAATGAATCACTGCAAAACCATTGCCATTGTCAATCAGAAGGGAGGTGTTGGAAAAACCACTTCCACCGTCAATCTCGGTGTCGGCCTTGCTCAGGCCGGAAACCGGGTGCTGCTGGTAGACGATGATCCCCAGCACAGTTTGACCATCAGTTTAGGGATACGGAACGCTGACGAAGCTCTGGACACCACGCTGGCTACTGCCATGGAGGCCGAAATCCGGGATGAATCCGTTCCCTGGGAAGAAGGCATCATCCACAGCGACGAGGGCGTTGATCTGCTTCCCGCAAATATTGAGCTGTCCGGCGTAGAAATGAGTCTGTTCAATGTCATGTCCAGAGAGCAGGTGCTGAAATCCGTTCTCAGCCGAGTGAAAGAGAACTACGACTACATTCTCATTGACTGTATGCCGTCCTTGGGGCTGATGTCCGTCAATGCCCTGGTCGCCGCCGACAGCGTGATCATCCCGTCCGCGCCGGATTTTCTTTCCACGAAGGGACTGAATCTGCTTATCCGCACCATCAGCAGAGTGCGGCGGCAGATCGATCCCAAGCTGAAAATCGACGGCATCCTTATGACCATGGTGGATGGCCGCACCAACAACGCCAAAAGCATTATCGCGGCTCTGCGCTCCACATTGGGCAGCAGCGTCCGGGTATTTGACACGGAAATTCCCCGCTCTGTCCGAGCCGCCGAGGCTTCGGGCGAGGGAAAGAGCATTTTCGCTTTCGACCCTAAAGGCCGGGTGGCCCAGGCTTACACAAACTTGACAAAGGAGGTAGCCGAACTTGGCAAAGAAACAAATCGATCTCGGTCTGACGGGGCTAGATGAACTGTTCATGGATGATAAGGAGCGGGCGGAATCCAAGCTCCCAAAAATCCATGAAATTCCCCTTTCGGAAATTGACGAATTTCCGAACCACCCCTTTCACGTCCGACTGGACGAGGACATGGATCAGCTGGTGGAGAGCATCAAGGAGCGGGGCATCATCACCCCGGTCACGCCGCGGCAGAAACCGGACGGACGGTATGAAATCGTCTCCGGCCACCGCAGGACAAAAGCCTGTGAGCTTGCGGGCCTGACCACCGTGAAAGCGGAAATCAAGGAACTTTCCAGAGACGAGGCCATTATCCTTATGGTGGAAAGTAACTTACAGCGCACCACCATCCTGCCCAGTGAAAAGGCGTTTTCTTACAAAATGCGGCTGGAAGCCATGAAGCGGCAAGCGGGCAGACCGTCAAAAGAAAATGCGTCGCCAGTGGCGACTAATTTCCCCCAAGGGCGATCTGATGTTGAACTCGGAGAACAGGTTGGTGAAAGCAAAGATCAGGTACGGCGATATATCCGTCTTACCAACCTTATCCCGCCTCTACTTGGTCTGGTGGATACCGGAAAAATCGCTTTCCGGCCCGCGGTGGAACTTTCCTACCTGACTGAAGAAGAACAGAACAGCCTGCTGGATTCCATCAATTCCGAGCAGTCCACCCCGTCCCTGGCCCAGGCATTGAAGATGAAGGAGTTTTCCCAAAACGGCAGGCTCAACGCCGACGTGATTCTCTCCATCATGTGCGAGCAAAAGCCCAACCAAAAGGAGAAAATCAGCTTCCAGTCCGAGCGGCTGAAACCCTTCATCCCGAAAAACTTCACCGCCAAACAGACGGAGGACTACGTTATCAAGGCCCTGGAGTATTACCATCGGTATCAGCTCCGGCAGAAGGAGCATGACAGATAATGGCTCCATCGTGTCGTTCCCCTCCCCCTCACACTCCCCCTTATATTGTATAACCAGCTGTACCAGCTGAAAAGAAACGTAGACACCTGCCAAAAT
>CAVLCF010000121.1:0-41843 GCA_963661735.1 bacterium
TGAAGAGCGGGCGAAAAAGATCCGCTCTTCAGCCGCAGACGATTTATTCAGAGGTCCCTTAGTATTCCCGGCAACGTTGTGTACTATTATATCAGTTTTCTTTCACAGTGTCCAGACTTTTTTCCTCTTGTGTTTTACGGGAAAATCGGGTAAAATGACAGCGGTATGAGGAGGTAGTATGATCCAGAAAATTTTGTACGCAGCCTGGGCTGCGCTCTTTGTCCTGTGCGCCGCGTTCGGCTTTTTGCCGGACCGCTCCGGCACGACCCAGGCCCTGATGACCGCGCTGAGCCTGCTGTTCTTTGCGCCCCCGGTCCTGCTTCTGTACAGGGCGGAGGAAAAGACCCGGAAGCAGGTAGGGCTGCTCAGTGCCCTTTCGCTGGGGCTGACCGTTATTATGCTGGTACTGAACATCGTATTTGCCACCAAAAGCACCGCTGTCGGGAATATCCTCCATGGCATCCTGACGGTGGTATCCACCCCCATGCTCTGCTGCGGCAGCTGGGCGGTATCCCTGTTTTTGTGGGCCTGTCTGCTGGTAAGCGCCCGGCCCTGGAAAGTAAAAAAGGAGTGAAAGAAATGTCCTATCAGATCATTACCGATTCCTGCTGTGATTTTACAAAGGAAATGTACGAAAAGCTGGGCCTTGTCGTAGCGCCGCTGATGGTGAATTTCCGGGGACAGACCTACCCGGACCGGAACGACGAAAGCCTGAAGGATATGTACGCCGGGCTGCGCGCCGGGGAAGTGGCCACCACTTCGGCGGCCAATCCGGAGCAGTGGCAGGAGCTTATGGAGCCATATCTGCAAAAGGGCGAGGATCTGCTGGTGCTGGCCTTCTCTTCCGGCCTGTCCACCACCTATCAATCCGCCTGCATGGCGGCGGAAGAACTGAAAAGCAGCTATCCCGACCGGACCATTTCCGTGGTGGACAGTCTCTGCGCCTCTCTGGGCGAGGGCCTTCTTGCCTACTATGCCTGCAGGAAGCGGGACGAGGGATTATCCCTTCAGGAGCTGACCCAATGGTTGCTGGACAACCGGCTGCATCTGTGCCACTGGTTCACGGTGGACGATCTCATGTATCTGAAGCGGGGCGGCCGGGTCAGCGCGGCTACGGCCATTATGGGCACCATGCTGAGCATCAAGCCTGTGCTGCATGTGGACAACGAGGGGCATCTGATCAACGTGGGCAAGGCCCGGGGCCGGAAGGCATCCATCCAGGCCATGGCCAGAAAGGTCGCCGAGCTGGGCGGAGGCTATGACAACACCACTATGTTCATCTCCCACGGCGACTGCCTGGAGGACGCGGAGTATCTGGCAGGACTGCTGAGAGAGCAGTACGGCGTCAAGGAAGTGTACATCAACTACGTGGGCGCGGTCATCGGTTCCCACTCCGGCCCCGGCACCCTGGCGCTGTTCTTTATGGGAGAGCACCGGTAAACCGGGCCCTGCCGATTGAACAGGAACTGCCGAACAGCGCCGGTCTCTCACGCCACCGTGCAGGCCATAACGCAGGAAACGGGGCTGTCTCAAAATAGAAAAGTGCCCAAATAGAACAACTGTCATTGCGAACCAGTCCGCTTACCTGGTGTGGCAATCCCCCAGATTTTACTCCTATCCGGGGGATTGCCGCACCAGTGACATCGGTCACTGGCTCGCAATGACAGCTTTTTTTGCTATTTTAACCCATTAAAGTGCCTGATGAGACAGCCCCGTTTCCTGTACTGTCAGTGTATTATCCAAGGGAGGAGGCAAGCAGTGCAAAGGCCTCCTCCAAGGCACAGTCAGAAAATCACGGCTTTACCGCTTCCCGGGCAACAACCAAAAAGCGGCCGTTATCCACATGGTAGGCACAGGTTACAAGTGTCACCAGCTGATCACCATATTCTGCCGTCACACCGGTATCATAGAGGGCGTGCTCCTTGAAATAGGAAACAGCCGCGTCAAAGGATGCCTGATCGACGGCATCGATAAACTGGTAAAATTTGAAATGCTCTTCTGTCTTGAAATACACCCGATCATACAGGACTGCCAGGATCTCATAGTCTTTTTCTTCATAGAGGGTAGATAAACGAATAAGGGGATGCGCCTCCCAGAAATCCTTCTGTTCATAGGACAGGAGGGTCCGGAACATGGTTCCGTTCTGCATGTTATGGCCGTAGATCAGGAGGTTGTCGCTGTCCAGTGTGCAGGCGGCATCCAGAAAAGGCAGTCCGCCTACGCTGAAATTCCCCTGAAAATCCTTGTGCAGATATTTTTCCGGGTCGTCGGGCGTGTACATGACCGGGTAATCAATTTTCGTTCCCGCAATACTGATCCAGCCGATCATATCCGGATTCTGCTCCACTTTCTCCGCAAGCCAGGGGAGAATTTGCGGCTGGGTAACTTCCGGTTCGGTTTGGGCGGGGGCTTCCACAGGAGCGCTTTCGGAGGCTGTGTCTGTGGTCAAAACCGGGACCTGCAGCTCGGATCGGGCAGGCTGCGGCGTTTCCTGCTTTCTATGAGAAACAAGAGCGAAAAGCAGGATATCGATACCGACTAAAAACAGCGCCACAGCCAGCAGAACCGAAACCAGACGGGACGGACGTTTTCTTTTTTTCACAGAATATTTTCCCATTTTGATTCCTCTGCGGGATTGCAAAAGCGATGGACGATGATGTCCACCGCTTTTGCGAATCAGGGAATGTTGTTTTGAATACCTTAGTAAGTGAGCTTCCGCTTGATCAGATAGGCCGCGCCGCCGACGCCCGCAAGGCAAACGGTCACAAACAGTACGACCGAACCGGTGATGTCGCCGGTTTTGGGAACATTGTCATACTCTCCGCCTTTGAGCTTTTCCAGTGTGACCGTGGTTTTCGCGCCGCAGACACAGAGCTTCTCCTGACTGCCCTCTTTTGTAGTGGTGGGCTTTACCAGAATGTCACCCTCCTGGGTATACTGATGCTTTTCGGCAGGACCCTTTGCGCCGCAGGCGCAGTAACCGTAGTGTACATCCTCGCCGTCAACAAAGGAATAGTGGTCCGTATAGTCATGAACACCGGTTGCGGGGATGGGCTCGGTTTTGATCGCCTTGCAGGTCTCACAGGTAAAGGTCATTTCTCCGTCAGCAGAGCAGGTCGCGGGCTTCGTCTGCCTTCCGGAATCCCACTTGTGGGCTTCCTTTTCGGTCTTCCGGCAGGTAGTACACTGGCGGCTGTGGGCGTCCTCACCCGTTACGGCTTCCCAACTTCCCCAGGTATGGCCGAGAGGGGCAATGTCCTCTGTTTTGGTATCCTTGCAGACGGTGCAGGTAAATGTCTTGACGCCCTTTCCTTCACAGGTGGGTTCTGTGGTGACCTTACCGGCATCCCACTTGTGTCCGGCGGCGGGGATCGTCTCGGAAGCACCGACCTTGCCGCAAACCGCGCACTCTTGCTGCCGCTTGCCTGTGTCTGTGCAGGTTGCTTCCAGGATCACGACCCATTTGTAAGAATGTCCCTTGGGGGCGATGTCCTCCGTTTTGGTGCCCTTACAGACGGAACAGGTGTAGGTCTTGACGCCCTTTTCCTCGCAGGTGGGTTCTGTGGTGACCTTGCCGCTGTCCCACTTGTGGCCAAGCGGGGCGATCTCTTCCGTCCGGGTTGCCTGACAGACGGTGCAGGTGTAGGTCCTGACGCCCGCTTCTTCACAGGTAGCTTCCTTTGTGACTGTGCCGCTGTCCCATTTGTGGCCGCCCAGAGAAGGAATCTCCTCTGTCCGGGTCGCCTGACAGACGGAACAGGTGTAGGTCTTGACGCCCTTTTCCTCACAGGTGGCTGGTTTGGTTACCTTGCCATCGTCCCACTGGTGTCCCAGAGCCGCAAGTTCTTCCGTTTTGGTCTCCTGGCATACTTTGCAGGTGTAGGTTTTTACGCCCGTGGTCTCGCAGGTCGCAGGCTTTGTCACAACGCCTTCATCCCAGGTGTGATTTGCGCAGGCAGGAATCGTGACTGTGATCGTTCCGCTGCCCCCCGCTAAAGCCACATCATCGAATGTTTGGTTGTAGCATTCTTCTACACTCACGCCAATCGTATAGCTGCCCTTAGCCGCATCCGCAAGTGCCTCAAATGTGATAGACGCAATCACGCCATCAGCAGGTACGTTTGCAGGACCGCTCCAAACCGGCGTATAGGTAGGGTTGTTTGGGTTGCCCTGTGTGAAGGACAAACCGCTCAAGGGGCTGGTGCAGCCTACAATTTTCAGTGCGCTCTTGTCATAGCTGATTCTGAGCTTCAGAAATGCGAACTCGACACCGCCGGACACAGAAATATTCAGTGTCACCTGATTTCCTCGGGCCACCGTACCGGACGACAGGGAGACCTGTCCGCCATCTGCCATCGCGGGGATCGCCATGACACTCAGGCACAGAACAGCCGCGACCAGCATCGCGATAATTTTTTTCATTTTTATTCCTCCATTTCTTATTTCAGGGTAACGTCCCACTCAGCCAAGTATTGGGCAAGCAGAACGCTGTCCTTACCATTTGTTTTTCCGTCGGCATTCACATCCGCCGTATTCTGGTTGATGGATACGCCCCATTCCGCAAGATGCTGCGCAAGCAGGACGCTATCCTTACCGTTAACCTTTCCATCATCGTTCACGTCGCCAGGAAGAGACCTCTTCACCCGAACGCTGGAACCGGTCGTTTGAACGGTGACGTCTTCCAGTTTTTCATTTACCGCCTCGTCACACCAGATCGTAATGGGACACTCACCGTCAGGAGCACTGTCCAGGACTTTGAAAGTCAGCAGCGCAATGATCCCATTTTCTTCCGAATTTCCAGCATTGGACCATTGCAGCACATAGGGATTTGTGGAGACGTCCTTGCTTGTGGTATACATGCCATACAGCACGTCCTGATTTACCGCGGACACAAGTTCCAAATTCGCATCATGCCGCACCTTCAGCTTGATATACGCAATACCAGGATTGTTTTCCAAAATAACCTCCACAGTTATTGTTCCTCCCGGTTTCCCGCTGGCATCCGACGTGTAGATATGCGCGCTTACCCCAGCTGGCTCCCAAATTGCGTACAGTGTCACTTCTCCATCAGGTACAAAACCCTCTCCAGCGTTATAAGTCATACCAGTGCCATCAGATCTGGTGTTCCAACCCTGGAAAGTCCACCCGGTGCGGGTCGGGGTGGGCAGCGTCACGGAAGCGGTGGTGGTGCTGCTGTTCCACTGGGCATAGAGGGTGACGGCGGCATCGGCGGTGTAGCTGGCACCGGAGGCGTAGACGGTTCCGCTGCCGTTCACGGCGGTGTTCCAGTTTTTGAATGTATAGCTGGTCGTTCTCGCAGCTGTCAGGGTGCCCGGCGTGACGGTCCCGCTGTTTCCGTTCAGGGTCACCGTATAGCTTCCGGCGGAAGCGCTTGCCCGGGTGGGCTTTACGGAAGAGAGCGTCAGTGCCGTACCGTGGATTTTTGTCTGACTGGCGGGTGCGCCGGTGCCGCCGTTGGCTTCATAGGAAACCGTATAGCTTACCTGCTTCCAGATCGCATAAAGGGTCACATTACCGCTGGGGGTGTAGCTTGCCTTGGCGTCATAGGCGGTTCCAGTGCCGTCAGCTTTGGTGTTCCAGTTCTGGAAAGTCCAGCCGGTGCGGATCGGGGCGGGCAGCGTTACGGAAGCGGTGGTGGTGCTGCTATTCCACTGGGCATAGAGGGTGACGGCGGCATCGGCGGTGTAGCTGGTGCCGGAGGCGTAGCCGGTTCCGCTGCCGTCGGCCTTGGTGTTCCAGTTTTTGAATGTGTAGCCGGTCGTTCTCGCAGCGGTCAGGGTGCCTGGTGTGACGGTCCCGCTGTTCCCGTTCAAGGTCACCGTATAACTTCCGGCGGAAACGCTTGCCCGAGTGGGTTTCGTGGAGGAGAGCGTCAGTGCCGTACCGTGGATTTTCGTCTGACTGGCGGGCGCGCCGGTACCACCGTTGGCGTCATAGGAAACCGCGTAGGTCACCTGCTTCCAGACGGCGTACAGTGTGGTATCCGTACTGGGAACAAACAGTTCACCCGGCTGGTATGCGGCGGTCGTGGCGGATGCGGTGGCGGCCCATCCCAGGAAGGTGTATCCACTGCGAGCGGGCACGGTGTCCGAGATCTTCACACCGGCAGCGTAACGGTACACAGTTCGGGTCTGCACCTCAACGGTATCGCTTGCAGTCACCGGGGTATCGGTGTACTCCGTCCAGTCAGACCACTTGTAATATCGGTATACATGGTAGACCGGGCGGCTAGAATAGGCAGTGTAGGCAGCCTGATCGATCACAGATTCCGATTCTTCATTCCACCAGTAGTTGACAAGCGTAGTGCCGTAAGAACCGTAGTGGGTGTGTCCGTCGACAGTTCCCTTGGCGGTCAGCCGGTAATCCAGTGTAATGTACTCCGGATTCCCGTAGTAGCCGATGGCGTAGGTCGAGTATCCGTTTGCTGTATCACGGCTGTAGTGCCAGACGGTTTTGTAGGTGGCGGGAACCTCCTGCGTCCGAACCTCCGTATCCTCGTCCGCCGTAATGGGGGTCGCCGTCCAATCGGACCACGCGCCATATCCGGAAACTTCCGAACTGATCAGGGTCCATCCGGGCAGATTTTTTTCTGCACTGGCTTGAAAGGTCTTTGTCCGGGAACGGTATTGGGTCTTGGTTTCCAGAATTTCCTGCCCCGGGATCTGCTGAGAGGTCCATCCGTCCGGTACCACGGCGAACACCTGAGAACCGGGAGCACCCGTTCCGCCATTGGCATTGTAGGATACGGTAATGGTATCGATGGTTTCCGGGAGAATGATGTAGGCCTTATAGGTCTTGCGGGTGGTTGCCGTATTGGTAACAAGCTGGCGGGACCGGTATTGGGTTTGTGTTCCGCCATCATCCCATCGGAACCATACTACACCGTCAATAGTGGCGTAGTACTTGCCGGTTCCGTACCAATCCTGCGCAGTATCCCAATTGGTGGAAAGATACGTGGGATGTCCTCCATCATTGGGAAGTGAAGCACCACATCCACCTGCCCAAGTGTAGCAGGTTCCATAACCGTGCATGTGCGCTCCGCAGCTGGGGCACTGGTAATAGTACCATCCGTAGGCGGTGCGGCTTTCCACCTGAACGGTATCGCTTCCACTCACAGCCGTTGTAGACCAGCTGCTCCAGTCCCCCCATCCGGACTCTGTTGTTGTAGAGGAAACCTCTTTGGTTGTTTCCGTAATGGAGTAACCATCAGCGGGAAAATCGCCGATATTATAAATCAGAACGGGTTCACCGGAGGTTGCGTCCTCATGACTGACATAGACGGGATACAGAGTAATATCCTTGGTTACATTGATTTTTTCACCGGGGCGCACATCGAACATTTCGGCGTTCGCATCGTAGGACCAGCCAATGAAGTAGAAGTTATCCTTCTTATCGTAGTTTTCCGCAACGGCATATTCGCCGGGAGATACAGTCTTTTCTGTTTTACCGCTGCTGTTCTCGTAGGTTATCTTGCAGGATGGCAGGGTCGAAAACGAAAGTACGACCGTAACATCATTGCTGCTGATAATTCCGGACAAAGGCCCAGAGCCGGAGTATAACCCATTGTATTTATATCCGGAGGCTGCCTGTATGTTTTTGATCTCGTAGGTCGTGCCAATCGGCAGATTCTTACAAAAATCGTAGGCGTTGGAGTCGTCCAATATGCCACCAATATAGATGTCTGCCGTGCCATACCCGTAAATGTTGTCGGCGCTCTTCCCATCCAGGAAACCGTTCAGGTCAAGTGTGTGGGAAGTGGTGCCATTTATTTCATCGTAATTTGGTGCACGATAAACATTCAGAACGGCTTTCGTTTGAAGCTTTCCATAATTGACTTGACAGGTACATTCACTATCTGAATTTGCATCATAAACAACTATCCCGTTGGATGCTCTGTACAAGAAAATGCCATAGTGATACCATTTTGAGCCATCTGCGTATGTTCCGCCTTCAAATTGCACAAAATCTCCAAGCTTTGCCTCTGAGGCAGACACGTTATAGCCCGAAGTCCAATCACAGCCAAATATATTGTAGAAAACATAAGTTGCAAAAGCAAGGCACTGCCATCGGTTTGCGTTTATTTTCTGATAGACTTCCTGCCCGCTTAGAAGACCAGAGGTTTTTTTGGTGATTTGCGACAAACTGCATTCGCATGTGGAATAGGGCATAGGCTTATTGTTAGGATCGTAGGGACACACGGTCAGGTCGTTGATAGGGTGAGCCGTACCGGACCTGGTAAAATAATCTCCAGTGTTATATACCGTCCTGATTAAATCTATCTTTGCCTGAATTCCACCGCCATCAGTACTTAGCAGAGCCGGAACGTCTACAACTGTGGACACTTCTTCATCTTCGGGACTGACAGTTGTTTCCAACTCAATTCCCTCCACAGTACCGCTGCCCTGAGAAACGGAAATCGCATCTGCCCCTGCGTAATTGACAAAGCTTGCATACTCGGAGACGCAGAGCAGACCGCGTTGAATGTCAATCCGTCCCGTGTCTTCCAGTATCAGCCTACCACCGAGCACATCCACGGTACCTCCGTCTACAGAAAGCCTGTCTGAAACCGTCAGGCTTATGCCTTCCGGAACTGTAATTACACCGTCGGATGCCACTATAATGTCGTGGTCCAGCGTCAGGTCGGAGGTAAGGAACAGGGACTGCGTAAGCGTGTATTCTTCCGCAGCGGCATATTCTTCTTCAAACCGTGCCTGCGTAAATTCGTCTGTTTCTTCACGCTCCTTTGCAGGCTTGGTTTCCTCTGTTGGCTGTGTCTCCTCTGTGGGCTGTGTTTCCTCTGTGGGCTGTGTTTCCTCAGTCAAGTCGGTTCCTTCGGTGCCCTCTGCCTCTTCGGCTGGCTCGTTTTCCCCGACAGACTCTGCTGCCTCGGGAGAAGTCTTCTCCTCAAACGTCTGTACATTCCCACTGTCCTCCGCCGCCTCCTGCTGGGGTACATCCATTTCCGCCGCAAGTCCACCACCAGGCAGCATCCCCAGCAAAAGCGTTGCCGACAGAATCAGCGCCAATAACCGTCGTATCTGTTTCATAACGCTGCCTCTTGCAGAACCACATCCCACTCAGCCAAATATTGGGCAAGCAGAACGCTGTCCTTACCATTGACTTCACCGTCAGCGTTAACATCCGCTGCATCCAGATCAATGGACACATCCCATTCCGCCAGATACTGTGCCAGCAGGACACTGTCCTTGCCGTTTACCACGCCGTCCCCATTCACATCGCCGGGAATACGCTCTTGCTCCGTTTCCTGCACCATGGCAAAATCACTGAATCCCGTCAATACGAAGGTCGCGTACACCTGACCATCTTCATAGGATATATGGGGCCATATCTGCTCCGGCTCTCCTCCGGCAATACTGTAATGCAGAATGACCAGGAAGCTCGGGTTGATGGACGCGGGCACGGGAAGCTTTACCTGCACCGGGACCTCCAGCGCATGGGGATCCACGGAATTTTCCAGCGTCATGGAGAACTTCACCGCCAACGAATTATCAAACTGCGCGGGCAGGACGTGCTCCTCCTTCGGTTTGTCCACCACCAGACGGATCGGCTCACCGGTATTCTCCGATACGTTCAGGTTCGCGCCCACCACACTGACCTTGCTCTGGTCAAACTGGCTGTTTACCTCAGAGGTCACTTCCACCTCTGCCGGGCCTCCCGCGGCGGCCTGCTCCACCTCAGCCAACCGGTCCGCCACCGTATCGTCGGCCAGCATGGCGCTCTTCAGCTCTTCCGTGTCGATATCCCGGACGGCGGAAATTGCCGCCGCCTTTTCTTCCTCCGTGGAATCCTCCGAAACCGTGATCCCATCCAACTGCTGCTTGACGTCCTCGACCGTCTGCGTCAGGTTATAACCGGGACTCATTTCCGACCAGTCGCCATTACAGGAAACCGTTATATCTTCACTGAGCGCCCTTATCCGGAAATAGTACCAGCCGGCGCCATGGTATTGAAGCTGCTCCGCCCATAGCCCTACACTGGCAAATTCACTGCTGTAATAAACGACACAGCTGGCAATCTGCGCGGGAGTTGCATTTTCGACCTTGGCAAAGTAGAATTCCACCTTATAGCCCGACGCCTCTGTTGAGGATCCCTGCAACCTAGCCGTCGCGTTTGGCCAATTCCACGCCAGATCCGTATAGCTCGCGCCAATCTTCCCGGCGGGTCTCTCATATACCCAGGTTCCGGATCGGGCGGTGTCACTGTCCACATAGGCCGTACCGTCTCCCAGGGATTTCACCGTGAAATAATAGGTTCCGGATTCCAGATCTTCCGAAATGATATCAAAATATATATAATCCTGAGTAGTTTCCGTTGCCCCCAATACATAACCAGTGGCATACACTGTCGTCTCGCTTCCGTCCTCATTTATCCGAATGACGTCAACGTCATACTTTCCTTGACTTGGCTCTACAGGCATACAGCGCATGTAGCCCGGCCTGGAGGCTCCGCTTGGATCCACCCCCCATTCCAGATCTGTAGGCGTCCCCAGCTTGGTCATTCCGGCTATACATTGGACTGTCCAGACTGCGCGTCCATTCTCGTAGCTGCGCAAAGTGATATTCAGATCATCCGGGCCGTACCCGGTGATCCGCTCGGCAACGCTGGACGGTTCTTTGCTTGCGGTCACGACACTGATCTTGCCCTTCACCGTACCGCCGTTTACGGTCAGTTTTCCGGTATCACTGAGATCCGCCGCGGTATAACCGGTTCCGGTCAAAGTTCCCGCAACCTCCAACGTTCCATCCACCCAAATGCTTCCGGCACTTGTCACCGTAATGCCCTGTGGGATCTTAGCCGTAACACCCTGGGAAATGCTCAGGCTCTGCCTTTCCATAATGGCCATATCCGGCAGTTCCATGTCAGCAGCGACATTGACAAAAACGCTGTAGTACCCTGCTTCGTTGGCGAGCACGTCGCCGATCCGGTCGGGGCTTGCCACGCTTATTTGAGCCTGTATCTCAGACGCCGCAATTCCCTCCACGGTCCCGCTTTCCAACGTCTGGCTGACAGCCGCATAATAAACGTTCTCATTGACAAAAGCCCCACCCTGGGCAACGGTCAGCGATCCGCTATAAACGCTGATAAAGCCGCCCTGCGCGATGGTCAGCGTTCCGCCGGACTGCACCTCTACGCTCCCGCTGCTGCCAACATCAAGGAGGCTCTGTACAGTCAGTGTAAAACCGGAGGGAACGACGATCTCGCCGCCGGCCTCTACATAAACGGTCTTATCCAGTGTCAGGTCGGCGGTCAGCGTCAGTGCCTGTGTCAGAAAATACGACTCCTCCGCCGCGTCCAATTCCTCTTCAAACTTCTCCTGCGTAAAACCGGCGTCCGCCTGTTCTTCTTCTGCGGAAAGGGGAGCGAGCTCATCCGCAGACTCTTCCGGGTCTTTCTCCGATTCCTCCGGGATTTCCTCATCGGAGGCTTCGGGATCCTCTGCCTCATCCGGCGCGCCCTCCGGCTGGCCGGCAGGATCTTCCGGTTGGTTTTCCTGCACATCTTCGGGATCTTTTTCCGCGGGCTCCTCCGCCGGATCTGCCTCCGGCGCGTTCTCCGTGCCGGGATCCGGGGTCTCTGCCGGGGTGCTCTCCGACTCCGTCTCCACAGCCGCCGGGTCATTTCCCTCCGCCAGCACACTGCCGGGCAGCATGCCCAGCAAAAGTACCGCCGACAGGATCAGCGCCAGCAGCCTCCGTGTCCATTTCATAACCATACCTCTTTTCTTAGGATTTTTGTGATTCCCATAGGAAAGCCATCCGCGACAGAATTTGCATTATGTGACACCCAGTCGCCGCCGTTGATCGAGATAGCCGGTGGAATTCCATTTTTATGCATGCAAATGCTCACTCTCATGCCAACATTTTTTCAGCAAACTGGCATGGAGTGTTTTACTATGCTTTTTTTAGAAAAGAGTCCAGAATCTCTACAAATTTCCTTGACAAAATTTTTCCTAAGCTGTAAGATAACGGTAGATCATGGCTGTGTTTTCTTATATAGGAGTATTGACTGCTACATAATGCAAATTATGTGGCTTTTATTTTGCCCAGAAGCAGCACATAGCTTTTCGGCCCAGTCTGGCTACAAAAGCAGTTCCAGCCGTTCCAGTTGGCGGCGATGTTCTTTTCCGGTTGACATAATATATATTCGAGTGGTATTGATAGAACTATGGCCCAGAATGTCCGCCAGGCCCGCAATGTCCTTCCGGGCGGCATAAAACGTGCGTGCGAAAAGCTTGCGCAGATTATGGGGAAAAACCTTGGACGGTTTCACCCCCGCCGCGCAGCACAAAGCTTTCATCTGCCGCCAGATGCTGCTGCGGTTCCACGCTTTTCCGTCGTTTCCGCTGAAAACCACTCCGGCAGTGATCTTTCGTTCCCGTGCATACGCCAGCAGCTTGCTTCGGAGCTTACCCGGGATCAGGATAGCACGCGTCTTTCCCTTACAGGCAATGCAAATCTCCCCACGGCGCACCGCCTCTACAGTAAACCATTTCAGTTCCGATACGCGGATGCCCGTAGCGCAGATGGTCTGCAAGGCCAGCTGGAGCCGGGGTCTGCTCTTCGCCGCATTCAGCAGACGCAGGTACTCGGCCCGGGTCAGTTCTTTTTCCTCGAGACAGTAGGTCTGCCGCTGGAGCCGCAAATTCTTCGCCCTGCACGCCTGCCACCCCAGAAAGCACAGCAAGCTGTTCACCGAAGCCAGCATAGAATTGATCGACCGGGGTGCGTAGCCTCTCTCCACAAGGAATTCCTTCCACCCAAAAACGACCTCTCGCGTCACATGGGCTCCACCCAGAAAAAGGCGGAACCGTTCCACATCCCGCAGATACTTTTCACGGGTCGCCCTGCTCTTTTCCTCCCGATACAAGTACTCCGAAAAGCCTTTTACGCATTCCTCCGTCAAAATTCTTTCTTCCATATCGTTTCCTCCCCCACATTCACGGACAATGGATTTTCCCAAAGGCGCCGGCCTGTTATGATTGCTGTCCGATACGTATGCCGCATTCATGTCGCGGTTTCATTCTAATGTAAAAAACCACATCAGCCAATCCCCTTTGGGGAATGACCAATGTGGTTTCTTCGTTTCCTCTCGTGCGCGCGTTTTTGCGGCGCGCTGTTTTTCAGCACCTGGGAGCCTCTGCGGTCCCTCCCGACTGGCAGAGCGCCCGCCAAAGGCTACCGGACAGAGCGGGCGTATTCCGTGGGCGTAATGCCGAACTTCTCCTTGAACTGGCGGGAGAAGTGGTGGACGGTGGAATACTGCAGCGCCGCGGCGATCTCCGTAAAATTCAGGTTGTTTTCCCGGATCATCTGCTTGCTCTCCTGGAGCTTAATACGGCGGATGTATTCGCCGGGAGAAATCTGCAAATTCTTCTGGAACAGCACCGTCAGATAGCTGGGGCTGACGTCCACCTGCTGGGCAATGAGCCGCACGGAGAGCTTCTCCCGGATGTGGGCGGAGATATACTGCTGGGCATGGCGGATGATCTCGTTCTCGCTGTGGACGGTGTTGGTGCCCTGGAGTCTGACGCCGGAGGGCGACTGAACCTCCCGCAGCAGCACCAGCAGCAGCATGGTCAGCTGGGCCATGAGCATGTCCGTAGAGTAGGGATCCACCCGCTCCTGGGTACGGAGCATCTGCTGCAAAAGGGTAACGGCTTCCTGAGGAACGGCCAGCTTCCGGCCATAGAGGCTGGAAAGGTCGCCGCCGTCCAGATCAAAGGAAATGGTCACAAACCGGGGGGCCACGCCGATGTCGGCATACTGCATATGCCACTGGTCCGGGGCATAGAGCATGGCGTCGCCCTGGTGCAGCAGCCAGTCCTGTCCGTCGGCTACGGAGTGCAGGCTGCCCTGGTCCACATAGGTAAATTCCGGCATGGGGTGAGACTCGCCGGGGAACAGGAAGCCCTGCTCCTTCTCCTGATAGAAGAAGGTATAGATCCCGGCCACCCGCAGCTGGCTGTCAATGCGGATGCTGCGCCGGACATCGGTGCCTACCTTTTCCGGCTGGGTCTCCGTGGACAGCATAACTGTGGCCTCGCTCTTGTAAACGTTCAGCGAGAAGAACAAGCCTTCCCGCAGGGTGACGGATTTGTCCAGATAGTAGTGCCGGAAATCCTGGCCGTCCCTGCTGACGGACAGAACACACATATTCCCGGTGCAGCTCAGCAGCGTATCCGCCCGGGTGCGAAAAACGGCCGCCTCCGACTGAGGCAGCTTGATCTGGACGGCATTTTTGGGCACCACCGGACCGGCCTGAGCCCGCTCCGGAAGGACGGTGCCGAAGCCCTGAAAATTCACCTGATTCAAATTCTGAATCACAGCGCAGTACTCCTTTCCTATTCACACAACGGCGCCGGACGCCGAGAAAAAATTCGGATAAAACAAAAGCGTTTTTGCGGAACGCCAACGATAATATTATACAGGAAGGAAAAGAAAATGGCAAATTATTATTCACCAAATTTTACACTGCCTTTTCGTAGAAAATGCCCATGCCAAATTTTTGGCATGGGCATTGTACAGATTGCTCAATAGGCATCAGATTTCCAGCGTCTCCGTTACCTCGGTAGGGCCCTCCAGCAGAAGGGCAGTCACACAGTCGGTCCCTTCTACGGTGACACGCAGCGTACCGCCGGGGACCTGGGCGGTGAGCCTGCCGTCCGGCAGCAGCCCCTTTGCCCACAGCACACAGGCCGTGGAGCCGCAGCCTGTTCCGCAGGCCAGCGTAAAGTCCTCTACGCCCCGCTCAAAGGTCAGCACCTGGGCATCGCCGGGGCCGGTCAGGCGGCAGTAGTTGACGTTGGCCCCCTTGGGGAAGGCCGGGTCAAAACGCAGGGTGCGCATTTCCTCCCGCAGGGCGTCCTTCCGGGCAAAGAGGTCCCCTCCCTCCCGGAGTCGGACGGCATGGGGTACGCCGGGATTCCCCAGTTCCACATAGGCAACATCGCCCTTGCGGTTCAGGTCCAGGACAGAGGGCAGATTCAGGGCTACCCGGTACCGGTTTTCGTCCACCCGCCAGCCTTTTACAAGACCGGCAGTCGCTTCAAAAACCATATTCTCCCCCGCGATACCGTGGTCGTGGGCAAACCGGCAGATGCACCGCGCGCCGTTGCCGCACATTTCCCCCAGGGAACCGTCCGCGTTATAAAAAATCATTTTGAAATCGGCTTTTTCGGAATTCCCCACGGCAATCAGACCATCGGCATGGCGCAGCGCGCAGAGCCGCTTCGCCAGCGCGGAAAAGTCCTCCCCCTCCCGGCCCCGGGCATCCAGCACCATAAAGCTATTGCCCGCGCCGTTCATATAGGTGACGGTCATTTCCGGGCCTCCGTCAGCAGGGCTTCCATATCGTAGAGCCCCGCGGGCTTGCCCAGCAGGAACCGGGCGGCCTCCATGGCCCCGTCGGCGAACATGGCCCGGTCGTGAGCCTCGTGGCGCAGGGTCAGGGTCTGGTTGGGGGTGCAGATATGGATCTCATGGACCCCTACCACGTTGCCCATCCGCAGAGAGGAGATGCCGATCTCGTCCTTGGTGCGTTTACATTCCCCGGCGCGGCCGCAGTGCTCCACGGCGCTGGGCCGGACCTGCCTGACGGCCCGGAACAGCATATGGGCGGTGCCGCTGGGCGCGTCTACCTTCCGATTGTGATGAATTTCCAGGATCTCAATATCCGCTTCCGGGAAAGCGGCGGCGGCCTGGGCAGCCAGACGGCAGAGCACCGCGATACCAAGGCTCATATTGCCGCTGAAGAATACGGGAATTTTCTCAGCGGCGTCGTAAATCAGCCGCTTTTCTTCCTCCGTGTGGCCGGTGGTGCCGATGACCACGGCGCAATTCTGTTCCAAAGCATAGGCGATGACCTCCGGGGCGGCGCTGTGGTGTGAAAAATCGATAACAACTTCCGGCTTTACATCGGGCAGCTCCGAAAAATGCTTACAGGCCCCGTTTTCGCCGTCAATGCTGACCCTGCCCACGGGCGGCTCCCCCAGGGCGGCGCAGAGCAGCTTGCCCATGGCGCCGTTGGCGCCGCAGATGACCGCTCTCATACGTTTACCCCCTGCTTCCGCATTTCCGCGAGAAGTCTCGCCCGGTTCTCCGGCTCCATGGGGGTCAGGGGCAGACGGATGTGCTCCTCTCCGTAGCCCATGGCGCTGATGGCGGCCTTGGCGGGGATGGGGTTTACTTCGCAGAAGAGATCGTCGATCAGGGGCAGCAGCCTGCACTGCCAGTCGGCAGCCTCCTGGATCCGGCCGGCGAAAAAGGCGTCGGTCATGGCGACAGCCTGCCTGGGCACCACGTTGCTCAGAACGCTGATGGTGCCCATACCGCCCATGGCCAGCATAGGCACGGTGAGGCCGTCCTCGCCGGAATAGACGGTGATCTTGTCGCCGCAGCGGGCGAACAGCTCCACTACCTGGCTCATATTGCCGCTGGCTTCTTTAATGGCGGCAATGTTGGGGTGCTCCGCCAGCTTCTCCACCGTAGCGGGCAGCAGGTTGCAGCCGGTGCGGGAGGGAACATTGTAGAGGATAATGGGCTTGTCCACCTTGTCCGCAATGGCGGTGAAGTGGGCGATCAGGCCGTTCTGGGTGGCCTTATTATAGTAGGGCGTCACCACCAGCAGCGCATCGGCTCCCGCCTGGGCGGCACTGACGGAATAGTCGATAGCATGGAGGGTATTGTTGGTGCCGGTGCCCGCAATGACAGGGACCCGGCCCGCCACACGGTCAATGGTAAAGGCGACCACGTTTTTCCGCTCCTCGGGGGTCAATGTGGCGCTTTCGCCGGTGGTGCCTACGGCAACCAGGGCGTTGATGCCGCTTTCCAGCTGGAAGTCAATAAACCGGCCCAGCGCCCCATAGTCCACCCCCTCCGGGGTCATGGGTGTCACCATAGCCGTGGCCATGCCCTTGAAGATTGTTTTTTTCATAAGGATGCTCCTTCCTGTGGGGACAAGGCGGGAGAAAATTGACAATTAACAATGTACAATTGACAATTATGGTGTCCCTTCGGGACAAAATCGAATTATTTTTAAACCATTTCCGAAGGAAATTCCTCAATTGTCAATTATCAATTGTCAACTGTCAATTGGTGATTCATTCCGCTCTGTCCATAATCTAAATTTACACATTCATTGCCGTGATCTCACAGAAGTAATCATACAGCGGGATCAGCTGTTCTGTCATGGTACGGGCACGGCGGCCCAGGGCGGGGCCGAACATGGCTTCGCCGACTTCTTCGCCGCGGATGCAGCCGATGTCCGCCTTCCAGGCGAAATAGGGGGCCAGCGCCGGATTCTCCGCGGGCTTGGGGCGTTTGTAGACCTCCGCGGTAACGGGAATGCCGGTGGAGCGTTCCGTCTGGCGGAGCAGCGTCAGAAAACGATCCGGATCCGCGGCGATTTTCTGCCGGAACGCCTCCATGGTAACGGTTTTGGGATGCCAGAGGGAGAAGCCGTAACTGACGCCCTCCGGACGGATCTCGAAAAACAGGCAGGGATTTTCCGCCCACCAGTCCACATCCTGCCGGATGCAGCACCAGAGGCTCTCCTTATAGGGCAGCGGATGGTGGAGCCGGGCGTCCCGGTAGATCCGGGAGACTTTCAGGATGCTGCCCGGCTTTTCCAGGAATGGCTCGAAGAGCTGCTTTCCAAGCTCCTTCATGGGTTCATACAGCGTGTCCACATACTGCTTTTTGTGTTCCAGGAACCAGTCCCGGTTGTTGTTCATGCGAATGCCCCAGAGAAAATCCACGGTTTCCGGGGTAAAACCTTCAAACATAGGGTACTTCCTTCTTCTATCGTGCGTATTCCGGCGGGTCGTTCATCCAGATAAGCTTGTTTTTCTTCTTTTCGGGAACCTCCCGGTCCGGAATTTCCAGGGTATAGCGTTCATAGGCGTTAATAATGGTGGTGTCGTTATAGCTTTGGGTCCTTGGGATATTCTGTCCATAGGTCATGTGTACATGACCGTGGACATGGTACCCGGGGCTGTATCTGTCCAGAAAGGTCCGCAAAGAGGGGAAGCCCCAGTGAGCCACGTCCTCGCTGTCGCCCAGGCCCTCCGCAGGCGCGTGGGTCACGAGAATGTCAATACCTCCGGCCTTGCGGATGGGCCAGCGCATTTTGAGAATGCGGCCCCGCATCTGTCGGTCCGTGTACTGAAAATCTCCCGGGTGGTACTTCCGGCAGCCGCCCAGGCCCAGAATGCGCACACCGTTGTATTCCACCACATGGCCGTCAATACAGTCGCAGCCCTCCGGGGGATTGGTTGTGTAGTGCGTATCGTGATTTCCGTGAATATAAAGCACGGGACAGCGGGCCATGGTGACGAGAAAGCTCAGGTAGCTGGCTTTCAGATCTCCGCAGGAGATTATCAGCTGATAGTCCGCGAGCCTGCCCGGAATGTAGTAGTCCCAGAGTGCGGGGCACTCCTGGTCAGAAACAAAAAGGATCTTCATTGCCGTCAGCCCTCTTTCTTCTTGAGGATGCCGTCCTGATAGATACCAAGCTCCTTGACCATAGCCCGGGAGATGGGCAGAATTTCCGCAGGGTCCGGGAGACTTCCAAGCACATTGTCGCAGAGCCAATTCATATGCAGCAGCTCATCCGGGGAAAAAATCCTGGTGCCGTCGCTTTTTACGGTGCCGTCCTGGGCCACGATCCGGCGGACGAAGGGGTCCACAGTCCGGGTAGACAAACCGGTCTGCAAATACTGCGCCAGTGCCCGCAGCCCCGCCGGGAGGCGGTCCGACAGGTTTACGGAGATCACGCCGCTGTCCATGCCCAGCCAATAGTTCAGGGCAGTTCCGTTGGCCTTTTCGGTTTTCCAGGTGCCCGCAAACATGGCGTTCAGCACATACTCATAAAATTTGCCCCAGACCCACACAGGAGACCCCAGGGGGACAAGCTCTCCCTTGTCGTCCATCAGGTAGGTGCCGTAGCTGCAAAAGTCCAGATACATCTTGTTCTGGCCTGGCGCATCCCGGTTGGAGATAACACGAATGCCATTGGCAAAAAAGTCCGCCTGGTGATTTCCTTCCACGCAGGACCAGCGAAGCTCGATCTGCGCCCGTGGATTCGTCAGCTGCGCACCCAGGGCAAAGGCACTGATGTTGGCCAGCTGGCCGTAAATCGGGTAAGAGGCAATGTAGCCGATGCGGTTGTTCTGGGCCAGCGCACCGGCAATGGCGCCGGTGATGAATTTGCCCTCGTAGACCCGGCCATAATAGGAGCGGACGCTGGAATAGGGCTGATCCACAGAGCAGTTCAAAAACTGCACCTTGGGATACTCAATAGCCGCTTTCAGCGTGGCAGCCCGCAGCAGAGGGGCGGTGGTGAAGACCACCTGCGCGCCATCGTCTACAGCTTGCTCCAACAGCCGGGCCGCTTCCTCGGGAGAATTGGCGTTGAAATAGCTGCGGACGGTCAGCTTGCTGCCCAGCTTTTCTTCCAGGTATTCCCGGCCTTGCTCATGGCCCAGCACCCAGCCGCTGGTGGCAGGAGAAAGCTGGTGAACAAAGGCCACGTTCAGATAGACCGGCGTAGACAGCCGGGAGAGAATACCGCTCTTTCCGGCCTCTGCCGTTGTCTGCACCTTGATGGAGTCGTGGCTGGCGGCGGAAAGCATATCGTAGCGCATGGCCGTCAGCGTCTTGCGGATCTCGGATACAGTGAAGCGTCCCAGATCCTTATAGCTGTACAGCTGGAGCCAAAGGAGCAGTGCTTCCTCCGGGAGCACATCCTCCTTCAGCGGACCCATCTGGGAAAAAGCGTCCCGGAAATAGGAGAAATAAGCGTTGAAGGTCCGGCGCTCATCCTCCGTCCAGGGTTCTCCCGGCTGCTTGCCTACGGCGGAAAGAAGTTTGGCGTAGTCATTGGGCCGGCGGAACTGTACGGCGTACAGGCGGCTGGCCTTGAAAAAATCCAAAAATTCATAATAGGCCTGGATACGGGGCGTTCCGTCCATTGGCGGTACGATCCGGCTGACCGTGGCGGGGATTCTGGGCGAGCCGAAATAGCGCAGTACGGAAACCCGCTTGTTTCCCTCCTGCACATAAAAGTTGCCCAGATATTCAAAGCAGGTGATGGGCTCCCGAATGCCCACCTCTCCCAAGTGGGCCACACAGAGATAGGCCCATTTGTTGGCAAACTCCGACTGGGGATCCAGCAGGGGCCGGAAGCTGGGGGAAAAAGCCGCGATCCGCCCGGCGGATTTTGTGCCGATGATCCGCTCGGATGGAATCTCTATAACGCCCAGGTCCTGCACCACATCCGCGTTGTTCTCCGGCAGCAGCTCGTCCAGGACGGCGGGACCGGTTGCCCTGCCCCGGGCAGCCAGCTCCGCGACTTCCCGCTGACCCTGCTTTAACGCGCGGGCATATTCATCAAGCCCGACCTCGATCCCCATGGGCAGTACCTCCTGACATTTTTCCTATATCATACCCCATTTCTGTCAGAAAAGCAACTGGCGTTTCAATGCCGCAATTTCACTTTCTCAAAAAGCGTCAGAAAATGCTTGACATTCTCCTTCAGATGCGGTATCATAAAAAAGTTCCGTCAAGAACTGAATATCTGGGGGAATTCCCGAGTGGCCAAAGGGGACAGACTGTAAATCTGCTGCTTATAGCTTCGGTGGTTCGAATCCACCTTCCCCCACCAATAAAAAGGCATCACCGTCAGGTGGTGCCTTTTTGTTGGTGGAATCCGGTATGACTGTGGTTGACATGGGAATGGGACTGTGCTATCATAAAAATGAAATTAAATTTCATTTTTAAGGGAGAAACTTCAATGAACAAAGCACAGAACAAAATGATACCGGGAGTCCTTGGCCCCATCCCTGTTGAGAACCTGGGGGAAACGCTGATTCACGAACACGTGGTAACGTGCTGCGACTGGTCCATGCGCATGGCGTTGGGGAAACTCTATTTTGACGATGCCGTGGTCATGGAGCAGGCGGTCGCTGCGCTGAAAAAAGCACGGCAGCAGGGAATTACCACCATTGTAGATGGAACGCCCATTAACTTGGGGCGGGATATCCACATGATCCGGGAGGCAGCCCGACGGGCCGGTGTGAATGTCATTGCCTCCAGCGGATTTTATCACCAGGAGGAGGCCATTGCCGGATTTAAACCCGAGGATGCGTTGACGGAGCTGGTCTATCGGGACTGCACGGAGGGCATGGCGGACACGGATGCGCTGCCCGGAATCCTGAAATGCGCCGTGGATGCCAAGGGCTTCACACCCTATGTGGAAAAAATACTCCGCGTGACTGCCCGGGCCTCCGTAAAGGCGCGGCTGCCCATTTTTTGCCACACCGTTCCGGAGACCCGACCGGGGGAACAGCTGCTGGATCTGTTCGCAGCTTATGGTGTTCCTATGAATGCCGTGGTTGTGGGGCATTGCGGAGATACGGATGATCTGGAGTATCTGGAACGGGTGCTGCGCCGCAGCTGCTATATCGGCCTGGATCGCTTTGGTATTACGGGCAGCAATCCTGCGACGACTTTGGAGCACAGGACCCGAAATCTTATGGAGCTTTGCCGCCGGGGATGGGGAGGTCAGTTGCTGGTCAGCCATGACTATGCGCCATACACCGGCTTCTGGCCGGACTGGGACACCGTGCGGAGGCCGGGGTATTTTGATAATCTGCCGGATTACACGTATTTCAAAACAGAGGCAGTTCCCCGTTTGGAGGAGCTGGGGCTGGATGGCGGTAGCATTCGGGCACTGACGGCAGAAAATCCCAGACGTTTTTTCCTGGAGGCCTACGGCGAATAAACCGCGGCTTTTGACGCATGAAATTAAAATTCATTTTTTAAAACATAGAATTCATCGATGCAGACGAACAGGATTTTGTGGTTATTGCCAAAAAACAAATCGTATTTTTTAACAAAAAGTCAATTTACAAAACGTTAAAAATGTTGTAGTATTCACTTATGAAATTGAGTTTCAAGTTTCGCCGAATATAGGGGTATAAGCGACGTAACAAAGAACTTTATTTGGGGGCAAACAAAAAATGGAAAAAAAGAAAACCAGCTCTGTATGGGTCGGTATCGCTGCCACATGGTTTGGTATGCACTGCGGTTCCGGCTTCGCCACCGGCACACAGTACGTCATTTACTACAACAAGTACGGCCGCATGGCCATGTTTCTCCCGCTGATTACCTGGGCGCTGATGGGCGCCTGCTTCTACTTCATTTTTGAGTATGGCCGCAGGGCCCGGATCAAGAACTATTCGGATTACGCGCGGAACGTATTCATTCCCAAAATCGGCTGGCTCTTTGTCCTGCTGTTCGACCTCTGGTGCGTTTTTGGCCAGATTCTTGGCGAAGCCGGCATTCTGGCAGGCTCCGGCTCTCTGTTCCGCAATTATGCAGGGGGCTCTGAGGCGGCCTACTGGATCGGTGTTGTTGTGGTTGCCGCAATTGTTCTGGGCATGGTTATTTTCGGCAGCAACGTTCTGGCGAAGGTTTCTACCTATTTTATGTATGGCCTGATCGCGGTGATTACCATCCTCGGAATTGCGGGCCTGGTCTCCAATTGGAGGAATTTCTGCATCGTTATGAAAACGCCTGTCCTGGACAGTGCCAACGGCATAACTTTCTGGGCCGCGCTGAAGTCCGCGTTTACCTATGCGGGCGTACAGGTCAGCTCCTTTATGGCATTGTCCGGCATGATGGCTGCACTGCCCAGCAGGAAGGATTCCGGCAAAGCTGCCGTAGGCGGTGCGCTGGTCAACTGTGTCATGCTGATGATCCTGGGCTTGGTCATGATCGCCAACTACCCCGCCATCAACAGCGAGACGCTGCCCGTCTATACCGCGCTGGACCGGCTGGGTGTTCCAATTCTGAAACACCTGTATTCCCTGATGCTGCTGATGGCACTGATCACTACCGGCGCAGGCTGTGCCTTTGCCATCGTCACGCGGTTTAAGCAGTATCCCATGAAGTGGTTCGGCTGGAGCGAGAAGGCTGCCTCCGTCGTCATCGGTGTTGTGCTGCTGGCCATTGGCATCGGCGCTTCCAAGTTCGGTCTGGTGGCTATTTTCTCCAAGGGCTACGGCTATCTGGCAAAGATGGCATGGCCTCTGGGCATCCTGCCCGCGCTGCTGATTGTTCCCTTCCGTCTGCGTCAGATGGATAAGGCTGAAGCAAAAAAGTAACCGAAAATCAATCAATCGGGCCGTTCCGGATGGAACGGCCCGATTGATTATTCAACAGACGGAAAATCCGCTGCGGGAAACAGCCCCTGGTACTCCTGCTCAATCCGCTGGGACAATGCCTTCATAATGGAAATGTCCATAGCCATCCGCTCGGAGGATATCTGATAGACAGTTCCGCTGACGCTGATGGTGGCAATGATACCGCCGTCGGAATTCCGGACGGGAATAGCGATGCAGCGCATCCCGTAGGCGGCTTCCTCATTGTTCAGCGCATAGCCCTGGGCTCTCACCTGTGCCAGATGGGCTTCCAGCTCCGCGGTGCTGGTAATGGAATTGGGGGTAGAAGCCTGCAAGGGGTACTCGGACAGGTATTTGCGGAGCTGGGGCTTTGAGAGTTGGCTTAGCATCAACTTTCCGGCCGCGCTTTGGTTGGCGGGGAACATATGCCCCAGATGGTGGTTGATGCGGATCATATTGACCTTGTTTGTGGGAACCACCTCGTCCGTATAGACTACGCCGCCTCCGCCCCATACGGCTGTAGCGGAGGACAGCTCCAGCTTGTTTGTAATCTCCACCAGATAGGGATGCAGAATTTGGTTCAGGCTGCTGCTCTGCCGTACCTGATTTCCGATTTTTACAAACCGGTAGGTCAGGGAATACAGCTGCGTCTCCGGGTCCTGCTTGGCATAGCCGCACTGGATCACCGTATTCAGTATGCGCAGGGCTGTGCTGGCGGAGATACCGCATATTTTGGAAACGTCATACAGGCGCATGGGTTTTCCACGCTCCGCCATTACCTCAACGATTTGAAACAGCTTTTCAATAGATTGATTGGATAGGGTTTTTTCCGCCATATGCATACCTTCTTCCTGATTTCTGCCTATCATATCATAAAGCTGCAAAAATTACAATTGGAATCTGCGAAGTGTCCGAGGGAAAATGGTGGTTCTGCCTTTAAATACTGCCCAAAAAACGGCGCTGTATTTCGGTCAGCCTGACGGAATTTGCAAATTTCAGTTCTGAGCTATTGACATTTCCGGGCGCCGGTCCTATAATGACATCGTAATTGAAATTCGATTTCACTATTCGGAAGCGAAGGAAGTGCATGGATCATGAACCCAAACCTTCACATCATCGTCGGGCATTACGGCAGCGGAAAAACGGAATTTGCCGTAAGCTACGCGCGAAAGCTGCGGGAAGACGGCGCCCAGGTCGCGCTTGCGGACCTGGACATCGTAAACCCCTATTTCCGCAGCCGGGAGCACGCCGACGAATTGGAGGCCATGGGGATCCATGTGGTTTCCAGCAACTTCGACAACGACTGGAAGGTGGATATCCCGGCCCTGAGCGGAGAGATCTATTCGTTTTTTGAGAATCCACAGCGAGAGAACATCCTGGATGTGGGCGGAAACGCAGCGGGAGCAAGAGTGCTGGCGCGCTTTTCTGACCGCATCCAGCAGATGAATTACGATATGTGGATGGTTGTCAATACGAATCGAAACGAAACTCAGACTGTGGAAGATACCCTGGCCTTTGCCGACTCCATCCAGCGCATGAGCGGACTGAAGATCAATGGAATTATCAGCAATACCCATATGCTGGGGGAAACCACGGCGGAGGACATTCTCCGGGGAGACAGGATTTCCGGGGAAATTGCCGAACGTCTCCAAATCCCTTACAAATATGTGATCTGTTCGCAGGAGATGACGGAGGAATGCCGGGGGCTGCACCTGTCGGCGCCGCTGTATCCGCTGCAAATTTTTCTCCGTCCCGATTATCTGCAATAGAACGCAAAGAAAGGAAATTGTATGAAAGTTGTTATGACGATTAACACCGAGCGGTGCAAGGGCTGCGGTGTCTGCGTTTCCGTTTGTCCGCTTCACCTGCTGGAGCTGGATAAAAACACCATGAACCAGAAAGCCTATCATCCCGCCCACAATACCGACCCGGAGAAATGCGTCGGCTGCGCCAGCTGCGCGATCATGTGCCCGGATGCGGTGATCACGCTGGAAAAGGCTGACTGAGAAGGAGGACGCGAAATGGCTAGATTACTGTTTAAAGGCAATGAAGCGATTGCCGAGGCCGCGCTGCGGGCCGGTGTAGACGCCTTCTTCGGCTACCCCATTACACCTCAGAACGAGGTCCCTGAGTACCTTGCCCGGGAGATGCCGAAGCGGGGCAAGATCTATTTGCAGGCCGAGAGCGAGCTTGCGGGCATCAACATGGTGTTGGGCGCTTCCGCCGCTGGTGCGCGGGCAATGACCAGCTCTTCCGGCCCGGGCCTGTGCCTGATGCTGGAGGCCATCTCCTCCATGTCTGTCACCCGCCTTCCCTGCGTCATTGTGGACGTGGTGCGCAGCGGCCCGGGCATGGGCGATCTGGCGCCCGCCCAGGAGGACTGGAAGCTTTCCGGAAACGGCGTTTACAAAATTCCCATTCTGTTGCCCGGAAATGTCCAGGAGCTTGCCAACTTTACCTTTGAGGCATTTGACATTGCGGACCAGTATGGCACGCCCGTGCTGATCCTGGCGGACGGTATGATTGGACAGATGATGGAGCCTGTGGACTTTGACAAGCTGCCCCAGCCTCGGAAGAACCTGCCGGAGAAGACCTGGCGGCTGGCCAGCGTGGGGGAGAAGGGCTTCCGCACCCAGATGAATATAACCCGCTGCAAGCCGGTGTGTACCTGCACGGACGAGTTTGAAAACAAGATCATGCCCGAGATCATTGCAAACGAGACCCGATATGAGGCCTACGGCCTGGAGGATGCGGACATTGTGGTCACCGCCTACGGCACGGCCGCCAGAATGGCAAAGGCCGCAATCAAGGAGCTGGGCCCCGACATTAAGGTCGGCTTTATCCGCCCCATGACGGCGTGGCCCTTCCCCGATGCGCCTTACCGGCAGATCGGGCCAAGCTGCAAGGCCATCTTCTGTCCCGAAATTAATACCATCGGCCAGATGATTGATGATGTGCGCATTGCCGTGGCCGGTAAGTGCCCTGTGTATCACATCGGCAATACCGCCCAGGGGCCGATGAACACGGAGACCATCATTGCCGCACTGAAAGCCTATTTCGAGGGGGTTAAGAAATGAGCATCATTTATAAGCGCGCGGAATGCCTGACCGATATGCCCTTTACCTATTGCCCCGGCTGCGGTCACGGCATTGCTACCAACCTGGTGTCCCAGGTTATTGACGAGCTGGGAATCAACGACAATGTGATCCATGTTTCCTCCGTAGGCTGCGGCGGCCTGACGCCCGGCTTCTTTACGTCGGATACCATCCTGCCCATGCACGGCAGAGCGCCCGCGACAGCTACGGGTATCAAGCGGATCCACCCGGACAAGGTGGTGTGGACCTATCAGGGCGACGGCGACCTGGCCTCCATCGGAACGGCGGAGATCGTCCATGCGGCCCACAGAGGGGAAAAAATTACCACCATTTTTATCAACAACACCACCTACGGCATGACCGGCGGCCAGATGGCCCCCACAACGCTGGTGGGGCAGAAGACCACGACCTCTCCCTACGGCCGTGACGAGAGCCTCTGCGGCGCGCCCATCCGCATGAGCGAGCTGCTGGCGACCATTGACGGGGCCAAGTTCATTGCCAGGGTGGCCATTGATACCCCTGCCCATGTGCGCAATGCCAAAAAGATGATCAAGCGGGCTTTCCAGTGCCAGCTGGAGGGCAAAGGATTTGCCATGGTTGAGGTTTTGTCCACCTGCCCCACCAACTGGGGCATGACGCCCACCGATGCGCTGAAGCGGGTCGGTGCGGAGATGATCCCCTATTTCCCCCTGGGCGTCTTCAAGGATTTTGAGGATTGAGGAGGAGACGCAATGATTAACGAAAAAATTATCGTTGCCGGTTTCGGCGGTCAGGGCGTGCTGAGCATCGGCAAAATGATCGCGACCTCCGGTATGAAAAACGGGCTGGAAGTCAGCTTCCTGCCATCCTACAGCTCCGAGATGCGGGGCGGCACCTGCAACTGCAATGTAATCGTATCCCAGGAGCCTGTCGACGCGCCTGTTATCAGCAAGCCCAATACACTGATTGTCATGAACGGCCCCTCTCTGGATAAGTTTGAAAGCTGGGCCGTTCCCGGCGCGCGTCTGATCATCAATTCCTCCCTGGTGGCGAGGGACCCCGTGCGTACCGACTTGAAGGTCTACAAAATTCCCTTTAACGATCTGGCCACGGAGGCGGGTAACGAGCGGGGCATGAATATGATGGTGGCGGGCGCTTACGCGGCGATCTCCGGCTCCATCCCCCTGGACAGCATCTACGAGGCCATTGAGCATACCTTCACCGGCGCAAAGGCAAAGTTTGTTCCCGGCAATAAGCAGATGGCAAAGCTGGGTTATGATTACGCCAAGGAACACTTTTAAGGGGACGGCCATGAGCAAGGATCTGACTGCACTCATTATCAATCCCGGCTCCACCTCCACGAAGATCGCCTATTATGTCAATGGCAGGGAGGTGGATTCCGAAAATCTGGATATTGACCGGAAGCTGATTTCCGGCATGGCCAGCATCTTTGACCAGCTGGAGCTTCGGCGCGCCACCATTTCGGACTATATGCGCCGCAAGAACATTGATCCGAAGAAACTGGACTATATCGTCTCCCGGGGCGGCGGCGGCGGCAATCTGCGCAGCGGGGCCTACAAAATTGAGCAGGGCCTTGTGCAGCACTGCTACGACTACGAAATTCCCCATGCCTCCAGCCTGGGACCGGTCATTGCCTACCGTATGGGGAAGGATTTGGGCATCCCCGCGTTTATTTACGACGGTGAGGGCGTCAATGAATTCTGCGACCTGGCGATTTTATCCGGTCTGAAGGAATTTCCGTGCAGCCCCGGCTCCCACACGCTGAACGCCAAGGCTGCGGCACGGGCGGCAGCCGCAAAGCTGGGCAAGCCGATGGAAGAGGTCAACCTCATCGTCAACCACTTAGGCGGCGGGACCTCAACCTCGGCGCACTGCCATGGGAGGCTTATCGACTCCACCTGTGACGGCTATGCCGCCGAGCGCAGCGGTGGTGTTCCCTTTCAGGCGCTGATCAATTTCGTAGGCGGATGTTTCTCCGGGAACTATACGCAGAAGGATATCATCGGTATGATCATGGGTAAGGGCGGCCTGGCGGGATACCTCGGTACCAGCGACCTGCGGGAAGTAGAACGTCGGATCAATGCCGGGGACACGGAGGCAAAGTTTTACTTTGATGGCATGGTCTACCAGCAGGCCAAGGACATTGCGGCCATTGCCTCCGTTATGAATATGGACGTGGATGCCATTGTCTTTACCGGCGGCATGGCCCATTCCAAGCGGCTCATCGATGCCATTACCGCCCGGATTGGGAAAATTGCGCCGGTCATTGTGATTCCGGGCTCCCTGGAAATGGATTCTCTTGCCCAGGGCGGCCTGCGGGTCATGCTGGGGCAGGAGCCATACCACATTTTCGGAAAAGGAATCGAGGATGATCAATACTATGGAAGAGCTTAAAAATATTGAGGTCATGCTGGACAATCACCACTGCCATCTGCGGCAGGATGTGGTCGAGCAGCTGTTCGGCACGGGCTACGTTCTGCCCGTGAAGCGGGACCTGGGCGGCGGCGAATACGTTTCCACCGAGACTGTGGATGTGACCGGCCCCAAGGGAACGCTGAAGGGCATCCGTATTGTGGGACCCTACCGCCCCTTCACCCAGGTGGAGCTGCTGGCCAGCGATGCAGTGAAGCTGGGCGTTACGCCCCCTGTGGTGGAGTCCGGCCATCTGGAAGATGCCTGTGAGCTGACCATTACCGGCCCCAAAGGCAGCGTGACACTGCCCTGCGGCATTATCGCTGCCCGCCATGTACACATTTCCACCAAGCGCATGGAGGCTCTGGGCCTGAAAAACAAACAGTTGGTCAGCGTTACATCCTCCGGGCTGCGTTCGGTGACCTTCCACAACGTAATTGTTCGGGAAAACACGGTCAGCGATGTGAACGTGATTCATATGGATTTCGAGGAGGGCAACGCTGCCGGCGTGAAGAACCATGACGTTCTGACATTGGAGTATTGATATGGTGTATTACGCCCATCATGTCTGCCTGAAGGTGACGGATATTCAGCGTTCCAAGGCCTTTTATCAGGAAAAGCTTGGTTTTGTACCTGCCGCGGAGATTCACCACACGCAGGCAGTTGTCTCCTGCTTTCTCTGTTCGGCGGACGGTGCGCTGCAATTGCAGCTGCTGTGCTTTCCCGGCGTGATTGCCGACCCTGCCTATGGCCATCTCGGCATGAAGGTGGAAAACATTCAGAAAAGCTATGCGTTTCACAATGCCTTGGGCTGCGTCAGCCAGGGCATTGTGGAGCAGCCCCATCAATTCGGCTATTTTATCAAAGACCCCGACGGGTACGAAACGGAACTGTGTCAGCTGAAATAGTCTGACTGCCTTACATTCAGAAAGGACCATTACCTATGAAAATTACAAGCATTGAGGTTTTCAATGTTCACATGAGCAATCCCTGTGCCCCCGGCTATAGTCCTGTCTGCGTCCGCGTCAATACCGACGACGGCGTGTACGGCTGGGGAGAATCCGGCATTCCCGTTATGAGCGGCAGATTTGCCGCCGCGGAGCTGATTCGGGAGATCGCGCCCTTCATCATCGGGCTGGATCCTCTGGAGCACGAGGTGGTTTGGCAGCGGCTGTATCACAACGGCTATTGGTGCTATGCCGGCGGCTCCATTGCTTTTGCCGCCATTTCCGCTTTGGATATGGCTATGTGGGATATCAAGGGCAAGGTTGCCGGGCTGCCCCTTTACAAACTGCTGGGCGGCAAAGTGAATGAGACCATCCGCGCCTATGCCTCTCAGATCCAGCTGGGCTGGGGCGGCTGGAAGGGAAGTGTGGTCACGCCGGAGGAGTACGCCGAGCAGGCCCGCCGGGCAGTGGCCCAGGGTTTTACCGCTGTGAAGGTGGACCCCTTGTGGACGGACGATAAAGGCTTGTGCACCAATCCCCAGAGGATTTACAAGGCCAAGGATCAGGTGTCCGGCTGGGAATGGAAGAAGCTGGACAATATGCACCAGATCAAAACCGTTTCCGACCGCGTTGGCGCCATTCGGGACGCGGTAGGCGATTCCGTAGGCATTGTCATTGAGCTTCACGGTATGACGGATGTCAATACCTCCATCCAGCTGGGGCGGGAGCTGGACCAGTACAATTGCCTGTACTACGAGGAGCCCGGCCAGTCCATGGACTACCGCTATACCAAGATGCTGAAGGACAGCGTGAAGACCTGCGTCGCCACCGGCGAACGTATCGGCTCCGCCTGGGGCTTCAAGCCCTTCATTGAGAACCGCGCCATTGACGTGGCGCAGCCCGATTTGGGCGTCGTGGGCGGCATTACAGAGATGAAGAAGATCTGTGATTTCGCCAATATGTATGATGTGGGCATCCAGATCCACTGTATGTCCGGCCCCATCTGCTGCGCCGCGACGCTGCATATGGAGTCCGCACTTCCCAACTTTGTGTTCCATGAGCACCTGGCCTGGAATGAGCTGGACAACTTCAAGGCTATGGGAAAATACCAGGATTGGACCTTTGAGAACGGCTCCTACACGGTTTCCGAGCGCCCGGGCATTGGCCAGGAGCTCAGCGACGAAGCCATTGCCTGCTCCACGGTCGTAACCGTCAAGTAATGCAGAGCGACCGCCAAAACGGTACCTCCTAAAGACGCTCTGCATATTTCCCCTTCGGCGGCAGTTTTTGGACTTTCCTGCCACCGCATAATAGAAAGGCCGCCCAAGGCAGTGGGCGGCTTTTCGCTGTTGTGGCTGAGATCTCCTTTTTACAGCCCTCGCAGCAGAGCGGGGAGCAGGGCGAGGCTTTCGATCTCATAGTCCGGCCGGATATCCTCCGGGGCCTGTTTGTGGGCGGGGTTGATCCAGCAGGTCCGCATTCCGGCGCGAATGCCGCCCAGGATGTCGGAGGTCAGGCTGTCGCCCACCATCATGGCTTTTGCGGCATCGTAGCCCGGGATCCGGGCGGCGCAGGCGTCAAAAAATTCCTTGGCGGGCTTGTTGAAACCCAGGTCCTGGGAGACGAAGACCTGCTCGAAGCAGGGATACAGTCCGGCGCTGGTCAGGCGGCTGTGCTGCACGGAGGCCGTGCCGTTGCTGGCGAGGAACAGACGGTAGCGGCCCTGCAGCGCGTCCACCGCTTCCCGGGCCCCGGGCAGATAGTAGTGGCCGATGCCCAGATTGTGCTCATAGCTGCGGGCGATCTGATCGGGATCCGCATCCTTGCCCAGCTCATCAAAGAGCATTCGGAACCGGCCGACCAGTACCTGATCCCGGGTGATCTCGCCCCGCTCCAGGCGCTGCCAGTGGAGCTTGTTGATCTCATGGTAGCGATCCAGCACCGCGTCCGTAGGCTCCAGGCCGAATTCCCGGAAGGTTTTGGCCACAGCCAGCCGTTCGGCCTTATGAAAGTCCAGAATGGTGTCGTCCAGATCCAGAAAGAGAAATTCCATCATTTGCCTGCCCTCCGGGAAGCGATTTCATTGGCGATCCGGGCAAATTCCGGAATGCCCAGGGTCTCGCCCCGGACGTTTTCCGGAAAGCCGCAGACCTTCAGAACATCCTCGGCCTCGGCCTTTCCCAGCTCCGGGAATCCGGAGGCCAGGCCGTTGGAGAGCTTTTTCCGCCGCATGGCAAAGCTGGAACGGACTGCCCGGAAGAAGGTTGGCTCATCCGCAACGTCCCAGGGCCGCGCTTCCCGGCGGCGCAGGGTAATAACCGCCGACGTCACCTTGGGCTGGGGCAGGAAGCAGTTGGGCGGTACGTCAAAGAGCAGCTCCGGCTCCGTATAGTACTGGCAGAAAACGGAGAAAGCGCCGTAATCCGCTGTGCCGGGGTCCGCCGCGATCCGCTGGGCTACTTCCTTTTGCACCATGACGGTAACAGCGTCAAAGCAGTCCGCCTCCAGAAGGGCAGAGAGAATGGGCGTGGTGATGTAGTAGGGCAGGTTGGCACAGGCCATGGGCCGCAGGCCGGGGAACTTCTCGGCAACCAGCGCGGGAATGTCCTGCTTCAGAATGTCGCCCCAGAGGATTTCCAGGTTGGAGAATTCGCCTACGGTTTCTTTCAGAATTGGCGCAAGCCGGGTATCCACCTCCACGGCGCAGACCTTCCCCGCCCGCAGGCAGAGCTGCTGGGTCAGGGGGCCGATACCGGGGCCGATTTCCAGCACGCCGGCGGTTTCGTCTACGCCGGCTTCCTGGGCGATAGAAGCCGGAACCCAGGGGGCAATGAGAAAATTCTGCCCCTTGGCCTTGGAAAAGTGAAAGCCGTGCTGTGCCAGCAACGGCTTTATGATCTGAATGTCGCAAACGTTGAGCATAGCGTCTCCTTTGTGTCTATGGAGTAACCAGCCTTCCCTTGGGGGAAGGCTTTTTGTTTTATTCTACCATATGCCGCGCCTGTTTTGCAACCGCTATCCCAGAAAATACACGGTGCATCTTCTCCGCCCGAAGGCAATGCACTGTTCGTAGGTGGGCATGTACAGATCCATCCGGTCCCCCTTGATGTCGCCGCCACAGTCCTCAGCCTGGGCCAGACCGTAGACATAACTGCCGTCGCTGGCCACGATGAACATTCTCGTGCCGTAGGGAATGTACCGAGGGTCCACAGCCACGGTGCCGCAGCGCACGGTAGTGCCGGTGGCTGTGGTGGTGGTGCAGCCTTCGTCCGTGTGGGTGTAGGCCGTGGCGCGGACGTAGTCCACTTTGGTATAGGTCAGCTTTTCTCCGGTGGGCAGCAGGATCACGCCGTCGCCGATTTTCAGCCCGGCGCTGCCGTTTTCTACCGCCGGACCGGAACCCAGGGCAATCAGGGCGTCCCGCACGGGAGCGGTCTGCCGGGTATCCAGAATTTCCCGGCCCGTCTCTATGCCGTTTACATAAGTTACCCGCGCCCTGCATTCCAGCGTGCCGGTCTGCCCGGCGGTCAGGGGTTCCCGGACGCCTTCCGGCAGCTCCGGGGCGTTCAGAATTTTTGTTTCAAAGGGAATCTCCCGGGTGAAGGTTTCCGCAAGGCTTTCCACCCGGTCGATCCGCAGCTCCATGCCCCGCTGGAGCACAGTCTGAAGGGGATAGGAGAGCACGTCGTTTTCCTGTAAGGCAATGCCCAGCCGTTCCAGGAGCTGCCGGACCGTCTCATCCTGGGAAACAACGATCTGGCTTTTTCCATGGTATGTAATGGTAACGGTGGGGGCCCGCCGGACAGTGATGGTGTCCGCCTCCAGGGTGTAGCCGTCCGCTTCCGTCAGCTCCACCCCCGCCGCGCTCAGGGCCTCCCGGGCGGATGTGGTATAGAGCGTATAGGAGAAGGTCCGCCCGCCGTCGTTGATTACATAGGTGGTGGCGAACACATTCTGCACCATCACCGCCCCCAAAAACACCGCCGGCGCCAACCCCGCCAGCAAAATCCGCCCCCAGCGCACTTCCGACCACTCCTTACGGCACCGCAGTCTCTGTGTCTCCCGGACAAAAGCGCATCCGGACGGTTTCGCCAAATGATGGGCATATTATAAGAAATTTCCGGGAAAAGTCAAGAAAAAAGAACGGCGGCGAAGGAAAACGAAACTTATGGGATTCTATCGAGAACGCGGGAACCATGTCGCCTTGCGGCGGTGCGAAACGGGAGCGGTGGAGAATGGAAGGGATTGTTGGAGAAACGGGGCGAAGGGTTTTATTTCGCCCTAAGCTTCCTCGGAACGTTGGCTTCTGCGTCCGCGCCCATCTTAATACCAGACCGCGTTTGTTAACATAAACCAACGGTAAAAACAGAAAAACGTGAATGTACGGCTGCGGCGATGCTGCCCGGAGGGAATAAATCCTGGAAATACCGCTTTTTTCAAAAAAACCTATTGCATTGCAAGGAAAACAGTGCTATAATCAGTACCGATAGAATGTAGGAAGAAAGAGAGGGGCGCGCCCCTCTCTTTCTTATTGAGTAAAAGAAAGGATGGTTTCATGAAAGTTACCGAGCAGGTAGCCGCCTTTGCAGAGCCTGTGGTTACGGCGCACGGTTGCTCCCTCTGGGATGTGGAATATGTGCGGGAAGGCTCTGAGTATTTCCTGCGGCTGTACATCGACAAGGAGGGCGGCGTGGATATTGACGACTGCGAAGCCATCTCCCGGGCGATGGACCCCATTCTGGACGAAAAGGACCCTATTCCCGGCAGCTATCACTTTGAGGTCTGTTCCGCCGGACTGGAGCGGGCATTGAAACGACCCGGCGATTTTGAACGCTTTATGGGCTCTCCCATTACCGTGAAGCTCTACCGCCCCTACAACGGCCTGAAGGAGCTTCCCTGCGTGCTGCGGGGCTACGCGGACGGAAAGATCACCGTAGAATCCGGTAAGAATATGATTACATTTGAAAAGTCCCAGGTCGCGTTGGTGCGGCTGCGGGTGGAATTCTGATTGGAGGAACGAAACGATGGCAAGAAAAACAAAAGCTGTCAAGCAGGAGCCCCAGGTGGATGTGGGCGCGGAGATTTTCGCGAGCCTGCGTGAGCTGGAAAAAGTCAAGGGCATCCCTGTGGAGTACATGGTGGACCGCCTGAAGCAGGCCCTGACCAACGCCTACCGCAGAGACCGGGAGGATCACAAGGATCTGCCCGCGGACAACGTGGTGGTCAACCTGGACGAGCACGGCCTGAGCATTCACCTGGTCAAGACCGCCGTGGAGCAGGAGAAACTGGAGGATCTGGCGCTGGAAATTCCGCTGGACGCTGCCCGCCGTTACAAGCCCGATGCCCAGCCCGGGGATCCAATCAGCATTCCCGTGGATTATCAGAAGTTTGGACGTATTGCCGCCCAGACCGCCAAGCAGGTGGTCATTCAGGGTATCCGGGAAGCCGAGCGGGGCGTCACCTATGAGAGCTATTCCAGCAAGGCCCAGGAGCTGATGACCGGTACTGTGTCCCGGATTGTCCCCGCCTCCGGCGATGTGCTGCTGAAGGTGGGCCAGGGCAACGAAGCCTCCGAGGCGATGCTCCGTGCCGGTGAGCAGATTCCCGGCGAGAGCTATACCGAGGGTCAGATCCTGAAGGTCTATGTGCTGGATGTGCGCAAGAACGACCGGGGTCCTCTGGTGCAGGTGTCCCGGACCCATCCCAACCTGGTGCGCCGGCTCTTTGAGCTGGAGACCCCGGAAATTGCCGAGGGTCAGGTGGAGATCCGCAACATCGCCCGGGAGCCCGGCTCCCGCTCCAAGATGGCCGTCCGGGCCGCCATGGAGGGCATCGACCCCGTGGGCGCCTGCGTAGGCCCCAGAGGCGGCCGTGTCAACGCCGTTGTGGAGGAGCTTCACGGCGAGAAGATCGAGATCGTGGTGTGGAGCGAGGACCCCTGCCAGTATGTCAAGGCGGCCCTCAGTCCTGCCGACGTGATCTCCGTCAGCCTGGTGCCCGGCCAGAAGGCATGCAGCGTTGTTGTGCCTGACGACCAACTGAGCCTGGCCATCGGCAAGGAGGGCCAGAACGCCCGCCTGGCTGCCCGCCTGACCGGCTACAAGATCGACATCAAGTCCGCCTCTCAGTCCGCCGCCCTGGCCGGGCCGAAGGAAGAGACGGAAAGCGAAGAAGCGTAATTGCAGAGCGGGAGATAAACCGGAGGTGTCGGGATATGAATTGACAATTGACAGTTGACAATTAAGGAATTTCCTTCGGAAATGATAAAAAATAATTCAAATTTGTCCCGAAGGGACACCGTAATTGTCAATTGTTCATTGTCAATTGTCAATTGCTGCCCGCATACGCCCGGTTTTATGCCGCCAAGTACGATAAGGGAGGGAACCCACATGCAGAAAAAAATCCCTCAGCGGCAGTGTATGGGCTGCCGGGAACGGAAAGCGAAAAAGGAGCTGATCCGGGTGGTCCGGGGGACGGACGGAATCGTTTCCTTGGATTTCAGCGGCAAGGCCCCGGGCCGGGGGGCTTACCTGTGCCCGGACCCCGAATGCCTGAAAAAGGCCATCCGCTCCAAGGCCCTCAGCAGGAGCCTGGAAACGGAGATCCCCCAGGAGGTCTATGACCGCCTGGAAAAAGAAATGGAGCGGCAAAATGGATAAAGCGCTGAATTATCTGGCCCTGGCCCGTAAAGGCGGCATGGCCGAGCTGGGTGAAGAGCCTGTAGGCGGCGCGGCCAGAGCCGGGAAAGCCTATGCCATCCTGGTGGCCTCCGATGCCTCTGACCATACCTGGCGCAGGGCCAAGAGCTTTGCCGCCGGTACGGAGCAGCAGTGCGTCCGCCTGCCCTATACCAAGGACCAGTTGGGCGAAACCATCGGCAGGGACAGCTTGGCCATGGCGGCCGTTACGGATGTCTCCCTGGCTCTGGCCCTGGTAAAGGCCCTGCCGGAGCCGGAAAAGTACAAGGAGGCTCTGGAGGTTCTGGACCAGAAGTCTCAGAAAGCGAGAAAACGCCAGGCCGAGGCCAAGGCCCACGCCCGGAACGTTCGGACAGGGAAGAAGAAACACCATGAAGGAAAGTAAATAGATGAGGCGCAAAATTTTCGCGTCACCACGAACCGGTTATCAGACTGGTGCGGTAATCCCCCGGCCTGCGGGGATGCGATGAAGATCCGGAGGATTACCGTACCAGTGTGTGCCGGTTTGCGGTGACGGCAGGGACGAGCGCCGTGTAAGAGTTTAGCGGAGGTGCGTTTTTATATGAGTTTTGTGAAAGTACGTGTGAAGGAACTGGCTGCCGATTTCGGCGTGGCCCCCAAGGAGATCAGCGAGATCATCGGAAAGTTTGGGGCCAAGCCCAAGTCCAACTCCCAGATCCTGACAGACCAGGAGCTGAATGTTGTGTTTGAGGTCATGACCCAGACCCACCAGATCGATTCCCTGGAGCAGGTCTTTGCCGTTCAGAAGCCTAAGGCTGAACCGAAGAAGGAAGTCAAGGCTGAGCAGCCCAAGAAGGAGGCAGCCAAGGCGGAAGCGCCCAAGGCCGAGAGCAAAGTGGAGGCACCTAAGCAGAATCAGCCTGCGGCTCAGCCCCCCAGGCCCGAAAAGCCCAAGGAGCCGGAGCGGAAGCGGGAGCGCCGGGTGGTGGATACCTCCGCCGTGCAGGTGAATTCCGCCCGCTTTGACGACCGGGTGGATGCGCTGGTTTCCGAGCGGGTCCAGAACTACCGGGGCGGCAAGCAGCGTATTGGCGGCGGCAAGGGCAAGCAGCAGAATAAGCAGCAGAACAACAAGTTCCGGGGCAGCAAGTCCCGCAACGAAGAGCAGGAGAAGATGCGCCGCCTGCAAATGGAGATCGCCCGGAAGGCCCAGCTGACCGTGAAGATCCCCGACGAGATCACCGTGGGCGAGCTGGCTTCCCGGATGAAGAAAACCGCGGGGGAAGTCATCAAGCTGCTGATGAAGAACGGCGTTATGGCCGCCATCAACCAGACCATCGACTTCGACACCGCCGAATTTGTGGCCACGGAAATGGGCTGCAAGGTGGAGAAGGAAGTCACCGTCACCATTGAGGAGCAGATCATCGACGATCATGTGGACACCGCCGACGAGCTGGAGACCCGCGCGCCTGTTGTGGTCGTCATGGGTCACGTTGACCACGGCAAGACCTCTTTGCTGGATGCCATCCGGAAAACCTCCGTTACCGCTGGCGAGGCCGGCGGCATTACCCAGCACATCGGCGCTTACACCGTGGATGTGAATGGCAACTCCATCACTTTCCTGGATACTCCGGGCCACGCCGCCTTTACCTCCATGCGTGCCCGCGGCGCCATGTGTACCGATATCGCCATTCTGGTGGTTGCCGCCGACGACGGCATTATGCCCCAGACCATCGAGTCCATCAACCACGCCAAGGCCGCCAAGGTGCCCATTATCGTGGCCATCAACAAGATGGATAAGCCCACAGCCAACCCGGACAAGATCAAGGAGCAGCTGACCAAGTACGACCTGATCCCCGAGGAGTGGGGCGGCGACACCGTGATCTGCCCCATCTCCGCGAAGACCGGTATGGGCCTGGACAACCTGCTGGAGATGGTCATCCTGACCGCCGAAATGCAGGAGCTGAAGGCCAATCCCAACCGCCGGGGCAAGGGCACCGTTATCGAGGCCCGTCTGGACAAGTCCAGAGGCCCCATTGCCACGCTGCTGGTGCAGAACGGCACCCTGAAGCAGGGCGACATCATCATCGCCGGCACCGCCGTGGGCCGTGTTCGTGTCATGACCAACGACAAGGGCCGCACCGTGAAGACCGCCGGTCCTTCCCAGCCTGTGGAGATCACCGGCCTGGCCGATGTGCCCACCCCCGGCGACGAGTTTGACGCCGTTACCGACGAGCGCATGGCCCGGGAACTGGTGGAGCAGCGCCGTCAGGCCGCCAAGGACGCGGCCGCCAAGCTGCAGCAGAAGGTGACGCTCGACAATCTGTTCGCCCGGATGCAGGAGGGCGAGATGAAGGAGCTGCCCCTGATCGTCAAGGCCGATGTCCAGGGCTCCGCCGAGGCCGTGAAAGCATCTCTGGAGAAGATATCCAACGAGGAGGTCCGGGTCCGGGTGATCCACACCGGCGTGGGCGCCATCAACGAGAGCGACGTGCTGCTGGCCTCCACCTCCGGCGCTATCATTGTCGGCTTCAACGTCCGTGCCGACGCGGGCGCCCAGGCATCCATTGCCCGGTCCAACGTGGATATCCGCTACTACCGGGTCATTTACGATGCCATTGACGAAATTGAGTCCGCCATGAAGGGCATGCTGGCCCCCAAGTACGAGGAAGTGGTCATCGGCCACGCCGAGGTCCGCATGACCTACAAGGTCAGCGCCATCGGCACCATCGCCGGCTGTATGGTCAAGGACGGCAAGGTTACGCGGGATTCCCAGGTCCGGGTGCTCCGGGACAACATCGTTATCCACGAGGGCGAGATCGGTTCTTTGCAGCGCTTTAAGGATGCCGTCAAGGAAGTCACCGCCGGTTATGAGTGCGGCATGAGCGTTGTCAAGTTCAACGACATCAAGGAAGGCGACATCTTCGAGTGCTTCGTCATGCAGGAGATCAAGCGGTGAATTAAGTGTCATTGCGAACCAGTGCGCACACTGGTGTGGCAATCCCCCGGATTTTCCGGGAGCCTATAGGGGGCATTCCCTTGCCTTTTGCAAACTGAAGATCAGGGGGATTGCCACGACAGTGTGCGCACTGTCTCGCAATGACAATGTTTTTTATAGCAAGGAGGATGACTATGGCATCCAATCGAATCAACAGAATCAATGAAGAGATCATGAAGGAGCTGTCCTCCCTCCTGCGGACCGTGAAGGATCCCAGAGTGCAGGACACCATGATCTCCATTACCCGGGTGGAAACCACCCCGGATCTGCGTTATACCAAGGTGTACGTCAGCTTTTTACAGAGCGAAAAGGCCAAGCAGGCCCTTACCGGCCTGAAATCCGCCGGCGGGTATCTCCGCCGGGAGCTGGGCCACGCTTTGCAGCTGCGCTACGCCCCGGAAATCGTATGGGCAGAGGACGACAGTATCGCCTACGGCGCGAAAATGCTGAAGCTCATCAACTCCCTGGAGGTAAACCATGACGAAGCGCCTGACGAGGGTTGAGGCAGCGGCATATCTGCAAAGCCACGACAACTATGTGATCCTGACCCATATCCGGCCCGACGGCGATACCCTGGGCTGCGCCTCCGCCCTGTGTCTGGGGCTGCGGAGCCTGGGAAAAACTGCCCATGTGCTCTACAATGCGGGCATCGGCGGTCGCTTCCGCTGGATGCTGGAGGGCCTGACTGTGGAGGCGGCGGGGGAGAACGACACCGTGATTTCCACGGACGTGGCTTCTCCCGGCATGCTGCCGGAGGACGCGGAAATGTATCTTGGCCGGGTCCGGCTGCGCATCGACCACCACGGCTCTGCCACCTCCTTCTCCGATCTGGAGCTGGTGGACCCGGACAGCGCCTCCTGCGCCGAGGTGGTTTATGACGTGCTGAAGCTGATGAACACCCCCATGGGGCAGGATGTGCTGGACCGCGTTTATGTGGGCCTGAGCACGGACACCGGCTGCTTCCGCTTCGCCAACACCACCGCCCATACCTTCCGGGTGGCGGCGGCCTGCGCCGAGGGTGGGGCCAGGGTGTACCAGCTGAACCAGGAATTGTTTGAGACCAATACCCTGGGCCGCCTGCGGATGCAGGCATGGATCGTGGAGCATATGCGCCTTCTCCACTGCGGCGCCATGGCCATCTGTGCCATCCCGCGATCCGTGGAGCTGGAGCTGGGCGTCACCAGCGACGATATGGACAATATCTCCAACTTCCCCCGTACCGTGGCCGGCGTGAACATTGCGGCTACCCTGCGGGAGACGGAGGACGGCTTGGTCAAAATCTCCGTCCGCGCCGTGCCGGGCTATGACGCCACGGTCATCGCCGAGAAGTTCGGCGGCGGCGGCCACAAGGGCGCGGCGGGTGCCAGCCTGCGAATGTCTATGGCCCAGGCCGAGCTGACGGTAGAGCAGGCCATGCTGGAGGTCTGCCCATGAACGGCATCGTCATTGTGGACAAGCCCCAGGGCTGGACCAGTCAGGATGTGACCGCGAGACTGCGCCGGGTATTTTCTACCCGGCGCATTGGCCATGGGGGCACATTGGACCCCATGGCCACCGGCGTTCTGCCGGTATTCGTCGGCCGGGCCACCCGGGCCGTGGAATTTTTTGAGCACGCGGAGAAGACCTATGAGACTACTCTCCGCTTCGGCTGCAAGACAGACACCCAGGATACTACGGGAACGGTGCTGGAAGAGCGGCCGGTAATGATTACGGAGCAGGATATTCTGGAAGTTCTCCCGGAATTCCGGGGAGAGATCCTACAGGTCCCCCCCATGTACTCCGCGCTGAAGGTCAACGGCCAGAAGCTCTATGACCTGGCCCGGAAGGGCAAGGAGGTAGAGCGTCAGCCTCGGCCCGTCACCATTCACGAGCTGGAACTTCTGGATTTTGACGGGCGGGAGGCAAAGCTTCGCGTCCGCTGCTCCAAGGGAACCTATATCCGTACGCTCTGTGAGGACATCGGCGAAAGGCTTGGGTGCCTCGGCTGCATGGCCGCCCTGCGCCGGACCCAGGCGGGGGAATATACCATTGCGCAGTCCGTCCCCCTGCAAACCCTGCTAGACGCCGAACACCCGGAAAGTTACCTCCTGAGCCTGGACACTCCCTTCCGGGCATACCCTGCCGTCACCCTGACGGAAAATCAGGAAAAACGCTGCCGCAACGGCAACCCCTTCACCCTGCGCGTCCCCGACGGCACCTACCGGGCCTACGGAAAAAACGGAGAGTTCCTCATGCTGGCGAAAGTTGAAAGCGGCGTGATGTCGACTATGAAAAGTTTTTTTGAAGTGTGAGGGGCCGTTTTTTAATTGACAATGGACAATTGACAGTTGACAATGAAGGTATTTCCTCCGGAAATCATTCAAAATTGTCCTGAAAGGACACCATAATTGTCAATTGTTCATTGTCAATGCGAATCAATAGTTGAACAGGCTATTATTCAGAGAAAAATGCAGAAAAAGCGGAGTCAACTTCTCTTTCAGGGCAATGTCATCAACTTGAGGATTCTAT
>CAVLCF010000122.1:0-26022 GCA_963661735.1 bacterium
TATATCATGGATAATGAAAAAAGCCCAGCAAAAGCTGGACTTTTTCGACAGTCTGAGGGGCGGCTGTCAGCCGCCCCTATGAATTTTATGCCGTTTGCTTTACAGCTCGCAGTTGCCCACGGTTCTGGGGAAGGGGATGGCGTCGCGGATGTTGCCGATGCCGGTCAGGTACATGACGCAGCGCTCGAAGCCCAGGCCGAAGCCCGCGTGACGGGCGGAGCCGTACTTCCGCAGGTCCATGTAGAAGCCGTAGTCCTCTTCCCGCATGCCCAGCTCCTCAATGCGGGCTTTCAGAATGTCGTAGTTGTCCTCACGCTGGCTTCCTCCGATAATCTCACCGATGCCGGGTACCAGGCAGTCCATGGCGGCTACGGTCTTGCCGTCGGGGTTCAGCTTCATGTAGAAAGCCTTGATCTCCTTGGGGTAGTCCGTGACGAATACGGGGCGCTTGAACACCTGCTCGGTCAGGTACCGCTCGTGCTCGGTCTGCAGGTCGCTGCCCCAGTGGACGGGGTACTCAAACTGGTCGTTGTGCTCCTCCAGGATCTTTACGGCATCCGTATAGGTGATGCGGCCGAACTCGGAGGTCATGACGTGGTTCAGACGGTCCAGCAGGCCCTTATCCACAAAGGAATTGAAGAAGTTCATCTCCTCGGGGGCGTGCTCCAGCACGTAGGAGATGATGTACTTAATCATGGCCTCGGCCAGCTCCATATCGTCCTCCAGGTCGGCAAAGGCGATTTCTGGCTCGATCATCCAGAACTCGGCGGCATGCCGGGTGGTGTTGGAGTTCTCTGCCCGGAAGGTGGGGCCGAAGGTATAGATGTTCTTGAAGGCCATGGCGAAGGTCTCGCCGTTGAGCTGGCCGGAAACGGTCAGGTTGGTGGGCTTGCCGAAGAAGTCCTGGCTGTAATCCACTTTGCCGTCCTCGGTCTTGGGCACGTTGTTCAGGTCAAGGGTCGTTACCTGGAACATTTCGCCCGCACCCTCGCAGTCAGACCCGGTGATCAGGGGCGTATGGACATACACAAAGTCCCGCTCCTGGAAGAACTGATGGATGGCGTAGGCAGCCAGGGACCGGACACGGAACACGGCCTGGAACATGTTGGTACGGGGCCGCAGGTGGGGCATGGTCCGCAGGAATTCCACGGTGTGGCGCTTCTTCTGCATGGGATAGTCGCCGGTGGAGGGACCCTCCACGGTGACTTCCGTGGCCTGGATCTCAAAGGGCTGCTTGGCATCCGGGGTCAGCAGCAGCTCGCCCCTGACGATCAGGGCTGCGCCAACATTGACCTTGGAAATCTCATTAAAATTCGCCATGGTGTCGTGATAGACCACCTGGACGGGGGTAAAGAAAGTGCCGTCATTGAGGACGATGAAGCCAAACTGCTTGCTGGCCCGGACGGAACGCACCCAGCCGCCGACAGTTACTTCCTTGCCCGCATAGGCGCTTGTGTTCTTGAACAGCTCTCTGACAGAAATCAGATCCATAGGAATAACCCTCTCTCTTGCTGAAAATATAGGCTAAGTATACGCCAAATCGGCAGATTTTACAAGAGGGAAAGTGGAAATTTATTGATATTTCCAAAAAAAGACCGGGAAAGAAAAAATGTCATTGCGAACCGACGTCATCAGTTCGCAATGACAGAGAATTACTTTTGCGAGGCCACGCTCTTGCGGACCAGGGCCCGGTGGAGCCTTGCTTCCGCCAGGCGGAGGTCGGTGTCCGTGGCGTTCTGGCTGTGCAGGATGCTCTCAGCCCGCTGCTGAGAGGCTTCCGCACGCTCCACATCGATCTTTTCTGCCCATTCAAAGGTGGTGGGCACCAGGGTGACGGCACCGTCCACCACACTGAGCATACCGCCGATGCAGGCCGCCTCCCGGCGCTTTCCGTCGGCTACGACCGTAGCTCTGCCCATGCCCAAAGGTGTCACAAAATTGATGTGACGGGCCATGATGGCAAGGTCGCCCGTGGTAGAGCGGACAATCAGCCGCTCGGCATTGCCGTCATAGATCAGGCCGTCGGGGGTGACGATCTTCAGGGGGAAGGTGCTCATGCCTTCTCACCGCCCCGATACTTTTCCACGACCTCGTCGATGGAACCGGCGAACAGGAAGTAGGACTCGGGAATGTCGTCGTGCTTGCCCTCGATGATCTCCTTGAAGGAGCGGATGGTCTCCTTCAAAGGCACGTACTTGCCCTTGTAGCCGGTGAACTGCTCGGCCACGTGGAAGGGCTGAGACAGGAACCGCTGGACCTTTCTGGCCCGGTTGACGGTCAGCTTGTCCTCGTCGGACAGCTCGTCCATACCCATGATGGCGATAATATCCTGCAATTCCTTATAGCGCTGCAGAATGCTCTGCACGGCGCGGGCTGTCTCGTAGTGCTCCTTGCCCAGAATCTCCGGGGAGAGGATCCGGGAGGTTGAGTCCAGGGGATCAACGGCGGGGTAGATGCCCAGGCTGGCGATGCCGCGGTCCAGAACCGTGGTGGCGTCCAGGTGGGCAAAGGTGGTGGCAGGGGCAGGGTCCGTCAGGTCGTCAGCAGGCACGTAAACGGCCTGGACGGAGGTGATGGAACCGTCCTTGGTGGAGGTGATGCGCTCCTGCAGCGCGCCCATTTCCGTTGCCAGGGTGGGCTGGTAGCCGACGGCGGAGGGCATACGGCCCAGCAGCGCGGAAACCTCGGAACCGGCCTGGGTGAACCGGAAAATGTTGTCGATGAACAGCAGCACGTCCTGATGCTTCACATCCCGGAAGTACTCCGCCATGGTCAGGCCGGAAAGGCCCACGCGCATACGGGCTCCGGGGGGTTCGTTCATCTGACCAAAGACCATGGCGGTCTTGGAGATAACGCCGGATTCGGTCATTTCGTTGTACAGATCGTTGCCCTCACGGGTACGCTCGCCGACGCCGGTGAACACGGAGTAACCGTTGTGGGCGGTGGCGATGTTGTAGATCAGCTCCTGGATCAGAACCGTCTTGCCGACGCCGGCGCCGCCGAACAGACCAATCTTACCGCCCTTGGCATAGGGGCAGATCAGGTCGATGACCTTGATGCCGGTTTCCAGGATCTCGGTAGCGGGCTGCTGCTCCTCGTAAGAGGGGGCGGGACGGTGGATGGGCCAGCGCTCCTGGGTATTTACCTCAGGCTTTTCATCGATGGGCTGCCCCAGCAGGTTAAAGACACGGCCCAGGCACTCCTCGCCTACGGGTACGGAAATGGGCGCACCGGTATCGGTGACCTCCGTGCCCCGCTGCAGGCCGTCGGTGGAGGACATGGCGATGCAGCGGACCACATTGTCGCCGATGTGCTGGGCGACCTCCGCAATAATCGTCTTGTCTCCGTTGGGAACTTCGATGGCGTTCAGCAGGCTCGGCAGCTGATCCTCCCCGAAGCGGATATCCAGAACAGGACCCATGATCTGGACCACTGTTCCTTTGTTTTTGGCCATGGAATTCAACTCCTCATGTTTAAGGTACGCGGCTTAAGAGCCGGCCACGATTTCAGTGATCTCCTGGGTAATGGAGGCCTGACGGGCACGGTTGAACTTGAGGCTCAGGTCCGCGATCATGTCTTCGGCATTCTGGGTAGCGGAATCCATCGCGCTGCGCCGCGCCGCCTGTTCAGAGGCTCGGCTCTCGCAGAGGGTGCCGTAGAGAATGCCGCCCAGATACTCGGGAACGATGGAGGCGAAAACCTCCTCGCCGGAGGGCTCATAGAGAATGCCGCTCTCAGCGCCGTTCTTGCGCAGCTCTTCGTCGCAGGTCAGCGGAAGCAGCTGCATGGTGTCCGGGGTCTGGGAAAGCATAGAAACGAAATTGGTGTAAGCGATCTGAACGCCGTTGTATTCGCCCGCCAGAAAGCCGCGGCTTAGCTGCTTGGCAATGGAGAAGCAGTCGCCGATGGAAACGCCGGCCGCCTCGGCATAGGTTTCGGTCAGTACAGGGATCTTGTGGCTTACACAGTAGTCAAGGGCCCGTTTGCCGATGGGAAGCACCAGAGCATTGGGGCACATGTCGATTTTGGACTGCACCAGCTTGAGCACATTGCTGTTGTAGCCTCCGGCAAGACCACGGTCGCCGCCGATGACGATGAACACGGTCTTACCCTCGGCCCGGTCCGCGAAGAAAGGGGAGGAGAAGTCCCGATTGGTGCGGATAATGTCCTCAATGGTGGAGTGGAGGATCTCAAAATAGGGCCGGGAATTCTGGACCTGGGCCTGACAGTGCCGTAGCTTGGAGGCAGCGACCATTTCCATGGCTTTGGTGATCTGCTTGGTGCTCTCCATGCTGCGGATGCGGTTTTTGATCTCCTTGGTGGAAACACCAGCCATGCTGTTTCCCTCCTTTTATGCCGGGTTGAACTGCGCGACCAGCTCTTCCAGCGCGTTTTTCAGCGCCTCTTCGGTTTCGGGCTCCAGCTTGCCGGTGGAGCGGATAGCCTCCAGCACATCGCTGTGCCGGTTGTCCATATGCTCTTCCAGCCGCTTCTCAAACTCGGGGATCTGCTCCACGGGGATATTGGTCAGATAGCCCTTGGTAACGGCGTAGATGATGCAGACCTGCTGGGCAACCTCCTTGGGGGAGTTGTTCTTCTGCTTCAGCACGGCCACAATGCGCTCGCCCAGGGCAAGCCGCTGCTTGGTATCGGCGTCCAGATCGGAGCCGAACTGAGCAAAGCTTTGCAACTCCCGGTACTGAGAATACAGCAGCTTCAGAGAGCCGGCCACCTTCTTCATGGCCTTGATCTGGGCGTCGCCGCCCACACGGGACACGGAGATACCGGGGTTCACGGCGGGCATGATGCCGGAGTTGAACAGCTCGGTTTCCAGGAAGATCTGGCCGTCGGTGATGGAAATAACGTTGGTGGGGATATAGGCGGAAACGTCGCCGGCCTGGGTCTCGATAATGGGAAGGGCAGTCAGGCTGCCGCCGCCCAGTTCGGGAGACAGCTGTGCCGCGCGCTCCAGAAGACGGGAGTGGAGGTAGAATACGTCACCGGGGTAGGCTTCCCGTCCGGGGGGACGGCGGATCAGCAGAGAAATGGCACGGTAGGCCACGGCGTGCTTGGAAAGGTCATCATAAATGACCAGCACATCCTTGCCCTGGTGCATGAAGTATTCGCCCATGGTGCAGCCGGAGTAAGGGGCGATATACTGCATAGGCGCCAGCTCGGAGGCGGTAGCGGAGACTACGATGGTGTAGTCCATAGCGCCGCCCAGCGTCAGGTTGTCCACCACCTGGGCGACCGTAGAACGCTTCTGACCGATGGCTACGTAAATGCAGATCACGTCCTTGCCCTTCTGGTTCAGAATGGTATCGGTGGCGATGGTGGTCTTGCCGGTCTGCCGGTCGCCGATGATCAGCTCACGCTGGCCCCGGCCGATGGGGATCATGGAGTCGATGGCCTTGATGCCGGTCTGCAAAGGCTTGGAAACGTGCTTTCTCTCAATGATGCCGGGTGCGGGAGACTCAATGGCCTTGAAAGCCTCGGCCTCGATAGCGCCCTTGCCGTCAATGGGCTCGCCCAGCGCGTTGACAACGCGGCCAATCAGGTTCTTACCAACGGGCACGGATACGACCTTGCCGGTACGCTTGACAATGTCGCCCTCCTTGATGCCCTGGTCGGAACCCAGGATAACGATAGAGACAGTCTCTTCTTCCAGATTCTGTGCCATGCCGTAGGAGCCGTCGGGAAATTCCACCAGCTCGCCCGCCATGCACTTGTCAAGACCGGAGGCTTTGGCGATGCCGTCACCCACCAGGATAACCACACCGGTTTCGCTGACCTCGATCTTGTTTTCGTAGTTCTTGATCTGACTACGAATGATTTTGGTTATTTCTTCGGGTCTAAGTTCCATACAGTCCCTGCTTTCTCGTCAGAGTACGGTGTTTTTCAGCAGGTCACGGACGGCTTCCATTCTGTGGGAAATGGTATCGTCCAGCCGCTGCCCATCATAATCCAGGCGGACGCCGCCAAGACAGGTGGGATCGACCCGATTTTCCAGCAGGATGGTCTTGCCGGTGGTCCGGGTCAGCTTCTGGGTAAGGGCGTCGCGCTGTTTGTCCGTTAACGGCACAGCGGTAACAGCCTTCACACTCAGAATATTGTGGTCTTCATTATAATGCCTTACATAGCTCTCGCAGCAGTGGGGGAAGTGGTGCATGTAGCCCTTTTCCGTCAGAATTTTCAGGAAATTCAGCAGATACTGATTGATTTTCCCTCGAAAACTGTCGTCCAGGACCTTGCAGCGCTCCTGCTTGGAAATGGCGTGGCTGCACAGCAGCTTGATAAACTCCGGGTTTTCCCGAAAGCTCTCGCTCAGGACCTTCAGGTGCTCCAGGATTTCATCCTGCTGGTTTTCGCCGCAGGCAAGCTCATACAGAGCCTCTCCGTAAACGCTTCCGACCTGGGTCATACCTGCTCACCCAATTCGTCGATAAAGCGGTCGATAAGACCTGCCTGATCCTCCTCGGCCAGCTCCTTCTCCACGACCTTTCCGGCAATGGCCAGGGCCAGACCGGAAATCTCATTCTTAGCGTCGTTGATGGCCTTCTTCTTTTCCTGGGCAATATCCGCGCTGGCCTTACTCTTGATCTGGGCGGCGGCCTGCTGGGCCTCGCCGATGATCTTTTCGCTGCGCTCAGCGGCGGTCTTCTGGGCGGAGGTCAGGATCTCGTTGGCCTTGGCGTTTGCCTGAAGCATATTGGCCTCGTAGGTCTTTTTGATATCCATAGCCTCCTGCTTGGCCTTCTCCGCGTCCGTGATCTCCTTGTCAGCGGCGGTGCGGCGCTGATCCAGAACAGCGAGGATCTTATTCAGGAAAAACTTTTTGATAATCAGCATCTGAATAAACAGATTGCAGATGGTGGCAATCAAGGTAAGCGGCTCCACTGCCACTAAGGACTGATAAATGGTCTCCATTGATTTGCCTCCTTCCGGTGTAGAATGAAACGAAAGATATACCGGAAGATCAGCTCAGGAACTTCATGAACTGGCCGGGCGCGAAGAAGATCAGCAGCAGGCCGGTAACGAAGCCGTAAATACCGGTGGTCTCAGCCAGGGCAACGCCCAGGATCAGGGTGCTGGTGACGTCGCTCTTGCACTCGGGCTGACGGCCGATGGCCTCACAGGCGCGGGCGGCGGCGTTGCCTTCGCCGATGCCAGGGCCGATACCGGCGATCAGAGCCAGACCTGCGCCGATGCCGCAGCCAGCCAGGGCGATACCTTTTGCCAAAACAGTGTAATCGTTCATAGAATTTGCCTCCTATTTTTATTGCTTTGGATTGCTTATATTCAAATGGCCGCTTTGGGGGTTAGCCCGCAGCCTGTTTGATGAACATGGTGGTCAGAGTGCAGAAGATGAATGCCTGGATGCAGCTTGTGAACCAATCGAAGTAGAAGCTGGTGATGGCGGGCAGACCCACGGTCAGCCAGGGGAACTTGGCAAAGACGCCGCCGAAGCTGGTGAGAAAACCCAGAACGCCCAGAACCGCGAAAATGATTCCAAAGATGAAAAACTTCTTTTTGCCCTTCTTCCTGCCGAAGAAGATCATGGCCGCGCCCGCCAGAGCGATAATAACGGCGGCAATGGGACTGGAACCTAAAGCACCGAAGAGGGCATAGCTGGCGGCGGTCAGGGAGCCATAGACCAGAGCGCTGATGACGGTGCCGGAAAGGATGTTGCCGAAGTGACGGCAGGCCATGCTGATGGGCGTGAACAGCTCCGCCATAACATTGATGGGGGCCAGAATGAAGATGGGATCCAGGAAGCCCTTCAGATAGCCGCCGATGCCGGAGGCCTTGATCTTATGGTAGGTGATCAGCACGAAAACCACCAGGGCCCAGCCCAACTCCGTCATCAGGTCGGCCGTGGGGCTCCAGATGCCCAGCAGGCTTATCAGATTGGAGATAAGACTGGTGACAAAAATAGTGCCTACCAGGGGAATGTACCGGTCGAACTCCGTTCCCATCTTTTCCCGGACGAAGTTCACAAGCGCCTTGTAGATGCTCTCCGCCGCGGCCTGCTTCCGGGAGATGTTTGTCACCTTCAGGTTGGAACCCAGCCAGATGCACAGGGCGGAGATAATAATCATGACCAGCCAGCTGACAACCAGGGTCTGGGTTACATGGACGGTTCCGAGGATCGGAACGTTTTCAAAGGTGGCAAGAATTTTTGCGCCGTTGATTGACATTTCCATAGGAAATACTCACCTCATCTGAAATATCTTTTTATTGTCTGTTTATTTACACTTCAAAGGGTCCCAGATCGTCATCAGGGTCGTCGGCACTATCCGGCTCCGCGGCCTCCGCCGGTGCGGTTGGCGTGGCAGGAGCGGCAGGCTCTTCCCCGGCGGGGAAAAGCTTTCCCTTGACTTGCAGATAGTAGATGACAACATTGGGGAAAAACAGAGGGATCATTGCCGTCAGCACATTGATCCAAGGGATCACGAAAGCGGCGATGACCCAGAGAATCTGCATAAGCTTCCTCAGGTTATAGCCGTTGCGGACCTGCGTCTTGACGAACTTTTCATCAGTAGCGTGGGCCGTGGCCTTTTGCAGGGTAATGCACAGCTGGGCAAAGCAAAGAACAGCCACCAGACTGCCGCCGATGGTGCCGATAACAACGCGGTAGTTGAAGGTGCCGATGCCCAGCAGACTCAGGATCCAGAAGACCAGGATCTGAATGCAGGCGCAGACACCGCTGCCGATGGCAATGCGGGAAACTTCCTTCCGGGAAGCGGGTTGCAGGATCATAAAACAATGCGCTCCTTTTTACTAGTCATGGCTGTTGAAGCTGACGCCGGGATCCCGGGGCTTTTCTTTGGAATCCTTCTTCTGCCCCGAGGCATCCAGCATAGCCCGTGCTGTGTCCCGAAACCCGATGGCAGCCGTTACAAGTCCGCAGAAGATCCCGGCCACAATGACCCAGCCGCCCCAGCCCCAGCGCTCCTGAAGCCAGACGGCCAGCATAATGAACAGGACCAGAGGAAACACGACAGAGATCCCAAACTGGGGGATCCATATGAGCAGATTCCAGTGCTTCATGGTTCGCCTCCTCACACAAAGTTCATTGTACAGCATGTTGCCCATTCTTGCAAGTAAAATTATTCAGCAATTTTCAAAAATTGTCAAAAAATAGAACGGAACATCTTCACACTACCGGAGAAATGTAAAAATTTTTCGGGACTACTTTTCAAGTCTAACAAAATATAGTAAACTGAAAAGAAAGTGAGAGGGACGTCCGGCATCTTCCGTGTGTATTGGCGTGGTCCGAAGCGGCGCGGAGAAAGACGGCCTGTCAGCATTTTACACCGTCTGAACCCGGATTATTCGCCCGGCGGGATGGACGGAGAATTGGGAGAGAAAAGAACTTTGGCGCAGGAATTGGAAATTATACAGGGAACCATTGAGTCGGTGGTCTACCAGAATTACGACAATGGCTATTCTGTGCTTCGGCTGAACGTGGGCGAGAAGCAGGCGGTGACAGTCGTTGGCACCATTCCGCTGCCCGTCGTTGGAGAGCGGCTTATGGTCACGGGCAAATGGAGCAGCCACTCCAATTACGGCCGTCAGTTTGAGGCGGAATTCCTGGAGCGGCTTATGCCGGAGACAGCCGCCCAGATCCAGGCCTATCTGGCAGGGCGGGTCATCAAGGGCATCGGCCCTGTTTCCGCCGCCCGGATCGTTGCCAAATTCGGGGATAAGACTCTGCAGATCATGGAGCGGGAGCCGCTGCGTCTGGCAGAGGTCTCCGGAATCTCCGAGGCCCGTGCAAAGGCCATTGGCGAGGAATTCCGGGTCCGTGTGGGCATGCGGCAGCTCATGGAATTCTTTGCCCAGCATCAGCTCCCGGCGGAGCTTGCCCTGCGGGCCTACAAGCTCTTTGGGGAAAGCACCGTTGATCTGCTGTACGATGACCCCTATCTTTTGATGGAGGAAGGGCTGGACGCCCCCTTCGCGGCGGTGGACCGGTTCGCCATCGAGCTGGGCGTGGCAGGGGATGATCCCAGGCGGGTGGAAGCGGGCATCCTCTTCCAGCTGGAATACAATCTGACCGTGGGCCACAGCTTTCTGCCGGAAAAAAAGCTGATGGATTCCACTGCCCAGCTGCTGTCTCTGGACGCCGGCACCATTCTATCCGGCATGGACCGGCTGCTGGAGGGGGGCAGGATGGTCAGATGTACCTTAGCGGACATTCCTGTGGACTATCTGCCGGACCTCTATGAGGCTGAAGTATACAGCGCCATGCGGCTGCTGGAGCATGGGAAAAAGGCGTTTCCGGAGCCGGAGGATCTGGATGGGATGATTGAGGAGATTTCCCGGGAAAGCGGCATTGCCTATTCCGAGGAGCAGACCCGGGCCATCCGGGAGGCGGCGACCTCCGGGCTTCTGCTCATCACCGGCGGCCCCGGCACCGGCAAGACCACGCTCCTGACGGGGATCCTGGAGCTGTTCGGCAGAATGCAGCTGCGCTGCCTGGTGGCGGCCCCTACGGGAAGAGCCGCCAAGCGCATGAGCGAGGTGACGGGGGAGGAAGCATCCACCATCCACCGCCTTTTGGAAGCGGGCATCGATCAGAATACGGGCAAAATGTACTTTGCCCGGGATGAGGAAAATCCATTGAAGGCCGATGCCGTGATCGTGGACGAGATGTCCATGGTGGATGTGCGGCTGCTGCGCAGCCTGCTGAAGGCCGTTCCCAGGGGAAAACGCCTGATCCTGGTGGGCGACCCGGACCAGCTGCCCCCGGTAGGCCCCGGAAGCCCTTTCAGCGATATGCTGCGCAGCGGAAAGCTTCCCATGGTTCGCCTGACGGAGATTTTCCGGCAGGCCCAGCAGAGCCTGATCGTTATGAACGCCCACCGGATCAACCGGGGGGAGATGCCGGACCTGAAAAACGTGAAAAGCGATTTCTTCTTTATGCGCCGCAATTCCGAGGAAGATCTGACGAAGCTGATCCTGGATCTGTGTACCACCCGGCTTCCAAAGAATATGGGCATTCCGCCGGAACAGATCCAGGTGCTGTCTCCTACCCGCAAGGGCGGCGTAGGGACGGTGGCGCTGAACAAGATGCTGCAAAACGCGCTGAACCCTGCCTCGCCGGACAAGCGGGAGCACCAGTACGGCAATACCTGCTTCCGGGAGGGCGACCGGGTCATGCAGATCCGGAATAACTATGACATCGTATGGAAAAAGACGGACGGCAGCGCCGCGGGAACCGGCATTTTCAACGGAGACGTGGGGATCGTCCGGGAGATCGACCGGGACAAGGAGTCCGTGAAGGTCGTTTACGACGACAAAGAAGCGGAGTATGATTTTACCCAGCTGGGGGAGCTGGAACCGGCCTTTGCCATTACGGTCCATAAGAGCCAGGGCAGCGAATACCGGGCCGTGATCCTTACGGCCTGGGGGGGCTCGCCCTATCTTCTCAGCCGCAGCGTGCTCTATACGGCCATTACCCGGGCTAAGGAACTGCTGATTATTGTGGGCAGAGAGGAGGCCGTTGCCGCCATGACGGCCAACGCCGTGAAGAACAAACGCTATACGGGACTGAAGCTGCGTTTGCAGGGGAGAGCCCAATGAACGCGCTCAAATTGATTTCCGGCGGGCTGCTGGATATTCTCTTTCCGCCAAAGTGCGTTTTCTGCGGAAAGCTGCTGGACGGAGAGCTGGATCTGTGCAGGCATTGCCGCATGGAGCTGGAAGAATTTCCGCCTTTGCCGCCCAATACCCACCCGGACCGAAAAAGTCGGCTGCAACTTCTTGACAGCTTCACCGCGGTCTGGTACTATAAGGGGAAGGTCCGGGACGGAATCCTGGGGCTGAAATTTCACTACCGGGTGGATTATGCCGCTCCGCTGGGCAGAAGCTTGGCTATGAAGCTCCTGCGGGAGCGGGAAAACGGGTTCAATCTGGTGACATGGGCGCCGGTCAGTACCTTGCGGAAATTCCGCCGGGGCTATGACCAGTCCCAGCTCCTGGCCCAGACGGTAGGCAAAGAGCTGGGCATTCCGGCGGAGCGCCTGCTGAAAAAGCGGCGGCATACCCCTGCCCAATCCACGTTAACGGCAGAGCAGCGCAGGGCCAATGTTCTGGGGGCCTATCGCTTTGCCGGAAAGCAGTCCATTGAGGGGAAGCGCATCCTGCTCATTGACGATGTGTTTACCACCGGCGCCACCGCCGAGGAATGCGCCCGGATTTTGCTGACAGCGGGGGCCGGAAGCGTCTCCTGTGCCGCCGTGGCGGCTGCCCCAAAACATACTGACAGATAATGCGTTTACGCATGGAGGTTTCAAATGCAGTTTTTTTCCAATGACCTGGGCGTGGACCTGGGGACATCCAATGTACTGATTTATGCCGACGGCAAGGGCCTGGTGGTCCGGGAGCCCTCCGTGGTAGCTGTGGACCGGAATACGGGCAAGATTTTGCAGGTCGGCTCCGCCGCCCGGAATATGCTGAACCGTACTCCCGGCAACGTGGTCGCCATGCGGCCGTTGAAGGACGGTATTATTTCAGACCATGAAATGACCGTAAAAATGCTGAGCGAGATGTTCAAAACCGCCACCACCGCGTCGCTTTTTACACCCAAGCCCCGTGTGGTCATCAGCGTGCCCAGCGGTGTCACGGAGATCGAGGAGCGGAACGTCATCAACGCGGCCATTGAGGCCGGCGCCCGAAGAGTGTTTCTGATCGAGGAGCCTCTGGCCGCGGGCCTGGGCGCGGGGCTGAATCTGAAAGATCCCAACGGCCATATGGTGGTGGATATCGGCGGCGGCACTACGGATATCGCGGTGCTGAGCATGAACGGCGTTTCCGTATCTTCCTCCCTGAAGATTGCGGGCGACGCCTTTGACGAGGCCATAACGCGCTATGTCCGCCGCCAGCACAACATGATTATCGGACAGGTAACAGCCGAGGAGATCAAGATCCAGATCGGCGAGGTTTATCCCCGGAACGAGGAACTGACCATGAACGTCAAGGGCCGGGATTCCAAGACCGGTATGCCCAAGATGGTGACGCTCAGCTCCAAGGAGATCTACGAGGTCCTGCGCCGTCCCGCCAGGACCATTGCCGACGAGGTAATGGAGGTTCTGGAGCAGGCCAGCCCGGAGCTGGTCAGTGATGTGGCGGAGAACGGCATCACCCTCACCGGCGGCTCTGCCCAGCTCTGGGGCTTTGCGGAGCTGCTGATGGAGCGCACCGGTATTCCCTGCATCCTTGCGGACGACCCGGACTCCTGCACGGCCTACGGCTGCGGCAAGAGCCTGGCCTGGATCAACAATATGGAGGAAGGCCCAATCAACATCGCCCGGAAGCGGGCTATGCGCAGCGGGCTTTGATAAGAAAACTGCCGGGCAGCCGCCCGGCGGTTTTTCTATGTGCGGGAATGGATATCCAAACGAAAATTTACGAAAATGTGAAATAGTTAGTTGACGCTAACTCCAAAATGCGCTATACTTGTGCCAGCAAAAAGAGAAGAGGCGAAACGATGTTTTTGGAGATCCAGAATATTCAAAAAAGCTTTGGGCAGGGAGACAATCGGGTGGCGGTGCTGAAGGGCATCGATATTTCCGTGGAAAAGGGCGACTTCTGCGTACTTCTTGGTCCCAGCGGCAGCGGCAAAAGCACGCTGATGAACATCATCGGCGGCATCGATACGGCGGACGCCGGGGAGATCCGGATCAACGGCGTTTCTCTGGGGACGATGAACCAGAAAAAGCTGACCCAGTACCGCCGGAATCATCTGGGCTATATTTTCCAGATGTATAACCTGATCCCCAATCTGACCGTGCGGGAGAATATCGAGGTGGGGGCCTATCTCAGCAAAAGACCCCTGGACATTGACGAGCTGCTCCATACCCTGGGGCTGTGGGAGCATCGGAAGAAGCTGCCCAATCAGCTCTCCGGCGGCCAGCAGCAGCGCACCGCCATCGGCCGGGCCATTGTGAAGAACCCGGATCTGCTGCTGTGCGACGAGCCAACCGGCGCGCTGGACTACAGCACCAGTAAGGAGATCCTGAAGCTCATTGAGACGGTCAACCGGAAGTACGGGAACACCGTTATCATGGTAACGCACAACGACGCCATTTCCCAAATGGCGACCATGGTCGTAAAGCTCCGGGACGGTGTGGTGCGCAGGACCTACCGTAACGCGGCACCCCTGACGGCGGAGGAACTGGAATGGTAAAGAATCCTCTGCGGAAGCGGGTATTCTGGGAGCTTCGGGGCGATTTCGGGAAATACGCCGTGATCTTTTTCCTGCTGACCTTCACCATTGCCTTTGTGTCCGGCTTTCTGGTGGCGGACGGCAGCATGATCCGGGCTTATAATGATGGCTTTGAAAAGTACAATATCGAAAACGGAAACTTCCGGGTAAAAACCAAGCTGAACAAGGCCCAGCGCCGTATCATTGAGGAATGCGGCGTAACGCTTTACGACAATTTCTATAGGGAAGAGGTGCTGGACAACGGCACGACCCTGCGGGTATTCACCATCCGGCAGAAGGTCAATACCCCCTGCGTCATGTCCGGCGTTCTTCCGGCCGCCGTTGATGAAATTGCCATTGACAGGATGTACGCGGAAAACAACGGCCTGCATGTTGGCGATACTGTTTCCTCTCCCAACGGCAGCTGGCGGATCACAGGGTACGTTGCCCTGCCGGACTACAGCTGCCTGTTCCAGGATAATTCGGATGCTATGTTCGATTCCCTCCAATTCGGTGTGGCGATGGTGACGGAAGAATCCTTCTCCGCCATGAAGGCGGCGCTGGTCCACTACAGCTACAGCTGGCGCTATGATATCCAACCGGCGGACGAGCTGGCGGAAAAGGACATGGCAGAGGATCTGATGGCCGTCCTGAATCAGGAGAGCGCTTTGGAGGACTTTGTTCCCCGGTATCTGAATCAGGCCATTACCTTTACCGGCGAGGACATGGGCGGCGACCGGGCCATGATGATCGCTTTGCTGTACATTGTCATTGCCATTATGGCCTTTGTGTTTGCCGTGACCATCGGCAATACCATCAGCAAGGAGGCCAATGTCATTGGCACCCTCCGTGCCAGCGGCTATACCAAGGAAGAGCTGATCCGCCACTATATGACCTGCCCCATCCTCATCTGCCTTATCAGCGCAGTGGTAGGGAACGCGCTGGGCTATACGGTGCTGAAGGATTTTTGCGCGGCCATGTACTACGGCAGCTACAGCCTGCCCACCTACGTCACCATCTGGAACGGGGAGGCGTTTGTACTGACCACGGTGGTTCCGCTGGTACTGATGACCGTTATCACCTGGTGGACCCTGCGGAAAAAGCTGAGCCTGTCTCCGCTGCAATTTCTCCGCCGGGACCTGCGGAAAAAGCAGAAGAGCCGGGTGTTTCCATTGTCTCCCAGGCTGCGATTCTTTTTACGTTTCCGGCTGCGGGTGATTTTTCAGAATCTCGGCTGCTATGTGATTTTGTTCGTTGGCATCCTGTTTGCCAACCTGCTGTTGATTTTTGGACTGCTGTTCCCCAGCGCTCTGGAGCACTACCAGCAGACCATGCCGGAAAATATGCTCTCCAAAAACACCACCATGCTTTCCGTCCCCGCAGGAGCCGTCAACGAAAAGCGGAAGCTGGAGAGCTATGTGAATCTGATGCTTTTCATGCGTGATGTGGAAACGGACGTGCCCGGCGCGGAGAAGTTCAGCGCCTACTCGCTGGAAACCGTTTCCGGGCAGTATAAGAGTGAATCCGTGACCCTTTACGGCGTGTCCCCGGACAGCCGGTATATTCATGCGGGGCTGCCCAAGGGAAGCGTGCTGATCTCCTCGGCCTATCAGGAGAAATACGGTATTCAGCCGGGAGATACGGTAACGCTGAAGGAAAAATACGAGGACAAGACCTATTCCTTCACCGTCACCGGCGTCTATGACTATATGGGCGGTCTGACCCTCTTTCTGCCCAGAGAGGATCTGAACGAGACTTTCGACCTGGGCAAGGATTATTTCTGCGGCTACTTCTCCGAGGACCCCATCGGCGACATTGACCCGGAGTATATCGGCACGGTGCTGGATGAGAACGCCGTGACAAAAATCAGCCGCCAGCTCATGCGGTCTATGGGCGATATGATGGGCCTGGTGAACCTGTTCGCGGTTGGCATGTTCATGGTGCTGGTGTATCTGCTCAGCAAAATGATTATTGAGAAAAACGCCCTGTCTATCTCCATGGCGAAGATCTTAGGCTACAGCCGGGGGGAGATATTCCGGCTGTATGTGCTGCCTACCACAATTGTCACCCTTTCCATGATCCTGCTGAGCCTGCCTATTGAGACAGAGATCATGGATGCGGTGTTCCGGGCAGTGATGACCACCTCCATGACCGGCTGGATCCCCATATACTACGCACCGGATCTCTACATCAAAATGGCGGCCTATGGCTTTGTGACCTACGGCATTGTGGCGCTGCTGGAGCTGCGGCGGATTCAAAAAATACCTGAATCGGAGGCATTGAAATGCGTGGAATAAGAAAAAGACAATTGGCGGCGGCGCTTCTGATCCTGCCTATGCTGCTGCTGACGGTGCTGCCCGCCAGAGCGGCCAGCCTGGAGGCGGACCCAAAGGACAAGCGGGAGTCCGTCCATGTGACCGCGGCCGCGGATGGGAGCGCCAAAGAGGTGGAGTCCGAGATCGTTCTGCGGCCGGTGGGCAGCGGTAAAATTGAGGACCGCAGCACGCTGACGAACATCCGCAACACGGAAGGGGACGAGGAATTTACAGAGAGTGCCGGAGGGCTGCTGCTCTGGGACAATCAGGGGGAGGACATTCACTACAAAGGCGACGGCAGCGTGGAAAATCTGCCTCTGAAACTTTGTATCCGCTATACCCTGGACGGCATGCTGTGTACGCCCCAGATGCTGGCGGGGAAGTCTGGCCATCTTGTTATGCGCTTTGAATATACCAATCTGCTGACGCGGACCGTGGAGCAGGACGGCGAAGAAAAGGAGGTGCCGGTGCCCCTGACGGCTGTTACACTGGTACCCCTGAACGCGGACGTTTTCTCCAATGTGTCCGTGACCAATGGTGAAGTGGTAAGCCTGGGAGACAGCGGCGCGGTCGTGGGCTTTGTTCTGCCGGGGCTGCGGGACGCTTTGGCCCTGGACAGCCTCAGCTATACGGAGGATGTGGAGATTCCGGAATACCTGGAAATTGAGGCGGATGTGACAGATTTTGCTCTGGATTTTACGGCAACCATGGTTTCCGCCGGACTGTTCGACGATGTGGACGACGAGGACCTGAGCTTTGACAACGATCTGGATGGTACGGACGCTGACATTGACAGTGCTGTGAACACCATGTATTCCGCCGCCGACCAGCTGGCCGACGCGGTGGGGCAGGTGCGAAAGGGCCTCGGCTCCATAGGAAATGCGCTGAGTACCGGCCTGGAAAATCTGACTGCCCAGAGCGGCAACCTGGAAAAGCTTTTCGGCGCGTTTACGGTCCTGGAAGACGATCCGGAGACCAAGGACATTGACGAGTCTCTTCTGACCCTGGCCGGGCGGCTGAAAGCGGTCCGGGAGGCGGCAGCGGGGAACGCTGCGGCCCTGGAGCATCTGAAGGCGGCAGAGGAAATGCTTGAGGCTATGAAAAAAGAGCTTCTTCCGAAGCTCCAGGAGGAGAATATGGTGGCGTCCGCCTATGTTTCCGGCGCGGAGCAGGGCGTGACCGCTCTGGATGATGGCCTGGGGGAGCTGGAAAAAGCGGTGGACGCTCTGCGCGACGGCATTACGGAATTCAAAAACAACGGTTCCGGCGATTTGAAAAAGCTGTCCGGAGACGCCAAAAAGCTCCAGGATATTCTGAACAATGTCAGGCTCCTGAAGCAGGCGGGGCTGGCCTATACCAGCTATTCCGGCCTGCCCGAGGGCAAGACGGGAAGCGTCTCCTTCCTGTACGAGACGGACGAGATCAAGTAAACAGGGAAACTCTGATGAAACAGGGCCATTGCCTGGACGCGGCAATGGCCCTGTTTTTGTGGTGCAAGGACTGAAACGCTACTTTGCGGACAGTTCCACCGCTCTGCGGAGGATGGAGTAAGGAGGGACCTGCCCCGGCAGCTGCATGGTGAAGTTCATCTGGGGCGTTCTGGGCTGTTCCAGAGAATTGCCCTCCATATCGGCCATAGCGCCCGCTTCAAAAGCAAAGGGCTTGCTGTCCGGGCCGACGCATTCCAGAAAATCCCCCTGGGAGAACTTGTTGCGCAGCGAGCATGTGGCGAGGCCGTTTTCGTCGCAGCGCTCCACCATGGCAACGATCTGCCACTGGCGGATGTAGCGGGAGGTCTCGGTATACTGGCCCGGCTCGCCGTAGTAGAAGCCGGTGGAATAGACCCGGTGGGAGATGTGGTCCACCTCGTCCCGCCAGACAGAATCAGGAGCAAGGCCCTGGGCGACGGCGTCGATGCAGTGCCGGTAGGCCCCGGTGACGATGGCGGCGTAGTAACCGGATTTGGCCCGCCCCTCCAGTTTGACGCAGTCCACTCCGGCGTCCATAAGATCGTCCAGGTGGTCGATCATGCACATATCCCGGGAATTGAGAATGTAAGTACCCTTTTCGTCCTCGTAGACGGGGAAATATTCCCCGGGCCGCTTTTCCTCCATCAGAGCGTACTGATAGCGGCAGGGCTGGGCGCAGGCCCCCCGGTTGGAGTCCCGGCTCGTCATGTAGTTGCTCAGCAGGCACCGGCCGGAATAGCTGACGCACATGGCCCCGTGGCCGAAGGCCTCAATTTCCAGCTTTGGGTCCACCCGTTCCCGGATGGTACGGATCTCCGGCAGACTCAGCTCCCGGGCCAGGACCACCCGGCTTGCGCCCAGATCAAACCAGCTCTGGGCGCAGGCGTAGTTGGCAATGGACTGCTGGGTGGAGACGTGACGCTGGCAGTGGGGGGCGTATTTTCCGGCCAGGGTGAAAGCGCCCAGGTCCGCCAGGATCAGGGCGTCCACTCCGGCGTCGTCCAGCTGTTCCAGATATTCCGGAAGATGAACGATCTCGTCATTGCGGGGCATGGTGTTGACGGTTACATGGACCTTTACACCGTGTTCGTGGGCAAAAGCCACGGCCCTGGGCAATTCCTCCGGGGAGAAATTGCCGGCGAAAGACCGCATGCCGAAGCTGGTCCCGGCCAGATAAACGGCGTCCGCGCCGTACAGCACGGACATATTCAGCTGTTCCATATCCCCGGCGGGGGAGAGTAGTTCCAGTTTTCGCATTTTATCCTCGAATGGCCTCCCGGAACGCTTCGTGCTCTTCCAGCGTGGAGGAGAAGTGGTGGGTGCCTACGGCGGGATCCAGGATATAGTAATAGTAGTTGGTGTTCTGCGGGGCCAGGGCTGCCTTGATGCTGTTCAGACCCGGATTCGTAATGGGTCCCGGGGTCAGGCCGGTGTGCAGATAGGTGTTGTAGGGGGTGTCGGTCTGCAGATCGGCTTGGGTCAGGTCGGTCTTGCCGTCCAGACCGTAGATCACGGCCGCGTCGATGTTCAGGTAGGCGGGCGTGGAACCCCAGGCGTACAGACGGTTGTAAATGACGGAAGCGATGGTGAAGCTTTCCTCGGCGCTGGCGGACTCCTTTTCAATCAGGGAGGCCACGGTGATGACGTCTGCCATGGACAGCAGGTGAGAGGAGATGTACTCCGAATCCCTGCCGTTATTGGTCATCAGCTGCACCAGATACCCATTCAGGCTGTCCAGCTGTCCAAGGATGCTCTCATCCACACGGCTGTCGAAGTTATTCAGCATTTTGGTCAGGACGTTCTCAGCGGTATCATTGGTGTAGAATTCGTAGGTGTCGGGGAAGAGGTAGCCCTCCAGGCAGTACTTGTCCCCACGGGTCATCCCTTCCAGGAACCAGTGGTCGCCCAGGTCGCCGGAGGCGGCGTAGTTCTCCAGCGCCTCCACGGTGCAGACACGCTTCTCCTGCAAAAGCTCAAAGATCTGGCGGCAGCTGGAACCCTCGGGGATCATGACGGTGACAACGCTGCGCCGGGAGCTGGGGGACATCATATTCACCAACGCGTGGTAGTCGTACAGGGTGTTCAGGTCCCAGATGCCGGGCTGAATTTCGCCCTCATCTACAGCGAAGCTGGCATAGAGCTTGAAAAGACCGGGATAGCGGATCAGGTTGGCGTTTTTCAGCTTCTGGGCGATATCGTCAATGTCGTCCGTGGAGGAAATGGTGATCGTCACCGGATGATCCTCCCGGCCGAAGGCCAGCACGTCCGCCGCGCAGACCCAGATCATCCGACCCAGCGTAACGCCGATGGCCAGAACAACGGCGGCCCAGACCAGCGTCACCAGAATGTTTGGGATGCCCAACAGCCCTTCGCCCTTCCGGTGCTTGGGGCGGCCCTTGGGAGCGGGGTGGTCCCGGACGGGAATCTGGTCCTCCGCCTCGGGTTCGGCGCTGAAAAGCGCCTGGAAGTCGGCGTCCTCCTCCGTGAGGGGCATGTTTTCCGTAGGCACATCGTCGGGAATTTCGCCGTAGCCGTCGGCAGCCTCCGGGGGTGCTTCTTCCGGTCCTTCCGGAAGGTCTTCGGGCGTGTCTACGGCGTAGTCCGGATCCAGAGGCTCCTGAAAGCCGCCAAAATCGGTATCAATGGACGCTGCTTCGGAGGAAGCGTCTTCCTGCTCTGCCGCGGCGGTGTCCGGGCTGTCTTCGCCGGGTGTCTCCTCAAAAGAGAGAGGAATGTCCAGCGTGTCTTCCTGAAATACGGCGTCCTCCGCCGTATCTTCCGCTTCCGGCGGATCCGTGTGCAGAAAGCGGCCTTTGTAGGGCCCGTTGGGGCCGGAGGCCGCCCCGTCTTTGGCTAAAAAGCGGGGTTTTCCCTGCTCATTGGGATTATCTTGCATGAATGGTCTCCTTTAGGTACGAATCACGATCTGGCGGGCGACGCGCCGGGCCTCCTGCTCACCCTTCAGGGCCTCTACAAGGGCCAGCGCGAAGGGAACGGCGCAGCCCGCGCTGGTGCCGGTGATCAACCGGCCGTCCCGCATGACGGCGGCGTCAATGGCCATATGGGCGTTGCCCATCTGTTTTTCACAGCCGGGGAAGCAGGTGGCATTCCGGCCGTCCGTGATGCCTAGGTCCGCCAGAACGGTGGGACCGGCGCATATGGCGGCCACAAAGCGGCTGTGGTCCCAGGCCCATTTCAGAGCGTCCAGAGCGGCCTGGCTGGCCCGGGCGCTGGCAACGCCGCCCAGCCCGCCGGGCAGCACGATCATATCCAGGGCGTCAAAATCCATTTCCTCCGGCAGAATGTCGGCCTCTACGCCGATGCTGTGGCTGCCGTAAACGGTTTTGCCCGTAATGCCAACGGTCTTCACTTCCACCCCGGCCCGCCGCAGCAGGTCCACAGGGGTAATGGCCTCGACCTCTTCAAAGCCGGTGCCCAGCAATACATAAACCATATGATTTCCTCCATGGTAAAAGCTTACCCATTTTTCAGACGGATAGCATATATGCTTTTACAATATAGCATATTTTCCCGGGATTGTCCACATATTTCGGAGATTCTTAATGGTTGCGGGATTGCAAATAAAATAAAAACCGGTATAATAGAGGCAGCAATACGAGAAAGGAACAGAACTATGGGAATTGTCGTGATCGGCGCGGTATTTGTGGATATCAAGGGCTATCCGGAGGCGAATTTCATTCCGGGCGGGCGAAACGCCGGGCGCGTGGAGCAGATTTACGGCGGCGTGTCCCGCAATGTGACAGAGGACATTGCCAACTGTGAGCTGCGGCCGACGTTTGTAAGCCTGGTGGACGATACGGGTACGGGAGCGGACGTGATCCGCCGCCTGAACAACCACAAGGTGGACACCCGCTATGTCCGGCAGGTACCGGACGGCATGGGTACCTGGCTGGCGGTGTTTGACAACGATGGGGACGTGGCGGCGTCCATTTCCAAGCGCCCCAATCTGATGCCCATCCTGGACACGCTGGAGGAGCATGGGGACGAAATATTCTCCCAGGCTGACAGCATCGTCATTGAGGTGGATGTGGATAAGGCCATCATGAAAAAGACGCTGGCCCTTGCGAAGAAGTATGAAAAAAGCGTCTACGGCGTGGTTGCCAATATGAGCATCGGCCTGGAACGCCGGGATTTTCTGAAGGAGCTTTCCGCTTTCGTCTGCAACAGTCAGGAGGCGGGGCTGCTGTTCTGCACGGACTTTTCTGGCACGGAGCCGGAGGAACTGGCGGAGGTGATCTCCCAGAAGGTCATGCAGGCCCGGATCCCCAGATTGGTCGTGACCATGGGCGGCCGGGGGGCGGTCTATGCGGATATGGAGGGCGGCAAGGGCTGGTGTCCCGCCCGGCCTGTGGAGGTAAAGGACACCACCGGCGCGGGGGACTCCTTCTGTGCCGGTCTCGCTGTGGGCCTGACCTATGGAAAGACGCTGCGGGAGGCATGCGAGATCGGCACCCATCTGGCGGCTTCCGTCATTGTCACCACGGAGAATGTGTGTCCACGGTTCCTGCCGGGAGAACTGGGCCTGGACATGGATGTACCGGACTGAATGATGGAATACAAGCGTGCTTTAACAGTTCAGGACCTGTCCTGCCTGGGTCAGTGCTCGGGAAGCGTGGCGCTTACCACCCTTTCCGCCTTTGGCTATGAGACCTGCCTGCTGCCGACGGCGCTGCTGTCTGCCCATACGGCTTTCCGCGGCCCCTATGTCCGCCAGTTGACGGACAGCGTCGGCCCCATTGCCGCCCATTGGAAGCGGGAGGGCATCCGGTTTGACGCCATCCTTACCGGCTACCTGGGCTCGGCGGAGGACATTGCCCCGGTGCTAGGGCTGATCGATGATCTGCTTGTCCCCGGGGGTCTTTGCGTTGTGGACCCGGCTATGGCGGACGGCGGAAAATTCTATTCCGGGCTGGATGAAGACTACGGGGAGGAAATGCGGAAGCTCTGCGCCAGGGCGGATGTGCTGCTGCCCAACCGGACAGAGGCGGCTTTTTTGACCGGCCTGCCAGAGGATGCACCTGCCGAGGCCCTTTTAGAGGCTTTTCCTCAGAAGCGCGTTATCCTCACCGGCAGCGTTTCCACCCCGGAGGAAACGGGCTTTGCGGTCAAAGCGGAAAATACCGTCCGGGTGTACCGCCAGAGAAGAATTCCGGGACGGTACTTCGGAACCGGCGATCTGTTTGCCGCCGTGCTGGCGGGAAAGCTCCTGGGGGGCGCTTCCCTCTGGGATGCCGCCCGTATGGCCGGAGATTTCACGGCGGAAGCGGTAAAATTGACATATGAAACGGACAAACGAAGCTACGGCCTGAAATATGAGCCGCTGCTGCATCAATTGGGAGGTTCGTTATGAAGAAGGAAACGCGGCTGAAGACAAAGCGCCTGCATCTGGTTCCTATGACCCGGCAGGAGCTGTGCGAGACCATTGCCCGGGAGGAAGACCCGGAGCTGAAGCAGGCCTATGGGGAAATGCTGGCAGGGCTGGACGCCGATCCGGCGCACGCCCTCTGGAATACGCCCTGGGCGATGCTTTTGAAAAAAGAAGGGACCTGTATCGGCGACCTGGGCTTTAAGGGCGCGCCGAAAAAAGGCACCGTGGAGCTGGGCTACGGTGTCCGGAAGGAATACGAGGGACAGGGCTACACCACGGAAGCGGTGGGGGCCATGATCGACTGGGCCTTTTCCCAGGACGGTGTCTACGCCATTGAGGCGGAGGCGGGGAACGCCGCTTCCGCCCATATTCTGGAAAAGCGTGGCTTCCAAAAAGCAGGCGATGGGGAAGAGGGGCCCCGTTACCGCAGAGAGAAACCGAAAAGCGCCTGGATGACGGTGTACATGTGCCTTGGCCTCAGCATCGGTATGAGCCTGGGCAGCATTTCGGACAACATGACCATCGGTATGTGCATTGGCATGTGTGTCGGTATGGGCATCGGGCTGCTGCTGGACGATCAGGAGAAAAAACGCCGGGCGCAGGTGACCGGTGAAACGGGGGAGAAAGCCTGATGGCCTCCCTGACGGACCGGATGCGCCGGGAAGTGGCGGAAAACGTCTACCGGGATTCTCTGCTGAATTGGGTCAGAAGCTTCCGATAAAAGGAGCCTGCGGGGCAAATAAGCCCCGCAGGCGAAAAAAGGAAAATTAAGATTGACTTTTCCGTCAATATATGCTACTATATTCGAGCTGTCAGGGACAGCAAGTGAATATCCGGGTGTGGCGAAGTTTGGTATCGCGCTTGAATGGGGTTCAAGAGGCCGCTGGTTCGAATCCAGTCACTCGGACCATAGGTGAGTCCTTATAGGACTCACCTATTTTTGTATAGAGAAAACCACGCGTTAGACGCGTGGTTCCCAAAAGCCTATGGCGATGAGTAAAAAACCCTGCTACAATAATTGAGCGGTCTGCCAACTGCCCAAATTAAAGTAACAGGGAGGTACATTCATTATGGGAATGACATCAATAGTTTATCACATACCAAGTGGAATTGCAAATACCATATCGTGTTTGCACCGAAGTATCGAAGGAAGGTATTTTACAAGGAAAAGCGAGAGGCTGTGGGAAAGATCCTGCGGCAGTTATGTGAATGGAAGGGCGTAAAAATAATAGAAGCAGAGGCATGCCCGGATCATATTCACCTATTTGTAGAAATACCACCGAAATATTCGATATCGAGCTTCATGGGCTACCTAAAAGGGAAGAGTAGTACAATGCTATACGAACAATTCGGCGAACTCAAGTACAAGTATCGCAACAGAGAATTCTGGTGCAGAGGGTATTATGTGGATACGGTAGGAAAGAACGAGAGCCGAATTGCGGAGTATGTGAGGAACCAGCTAAAAGAAGACGAGCTAGGGGAACAGTTAAGGATTCTGTCGGATAGCCCGTTTACGGGTCGCAAGTAACAGTCCATACGCGGCTGGCAGATCGTATTACACGTTTACGCGTTAGGCGAGGAAAAGAGGGCTATGCCCGTTAAATGACAACCACCGGCTTCGCCGGTGGATGTGTTTTTTATTCTCTCGATTAGTTATCAATATTCAACTATACTATCCTTGCAAAATTTTTTCACCTGCCCAAGAGAACATCAGATGACTAACGCTTGACTTTTTACGTATAATAGAATATAATCGTATTACAAACCAACACATTCAAAATCGAAAGGAGTGCTTTTATGGCTACAAGTGTTATGCAGGTGCGTGTTGACGATGATCTCCGCGCCAAGGCTGCCGCTGTCTACGATGAACTCGGCATTGACCTTCCTACCGCCATCCGAATGTTTTTGAAACGCTCTGTCGTGGTAAATGGCGTTCCCTTTTCCATGACGCTGCCCAAGCAGGAGTACAGAGCTGACCGGGCGATCCGCGCTATGCAAAGTCTGAGTGAAGCCGCACAGCAAAACGGCACAGCAGATATGTCGCTGGATGAGATCAATGCTGAGATTGCAGCGTCCCGGGCTGACCGTGCATCAAGAAACGCTCGGAATGGAGCGTAACTATGAAATACTATGTTGTACTTGATACGAATGTAGTAGTTTCCGCTTTATTTAACCTTTCCTCCGTTCCTGGTATTATTTTGCAAGAAGCTCTTGCGGGGCGTGTGATTCCTCTGCTGCATGAGGATATTCTGGACGAATACAACGATGTCCTGCACCGCCCCAAATTTAAGTTTGACCGCCGGAACATTGAAATTGCGCTGACGGGCTTAATTAAGCGAGGTATCTTTTTGGATGCCGCCACGATTAAGGACTATGTTCCCGACCCCGATGACGCAATTTTCTATGAGGTGGTTATGGAGGCAAGAGAAACTACCGACGCCTATCTTGTAACTGGCAACATTAAGCATTTCCCAGTCAAGCCCTATGTGGTGACACCAAAGGAAATGTTGGACATCCTCAACGGGAATGAAATCTAACACGCAAATGACCATTTCTCCAATCGTGGGGAAATGGTCATTTTCTTTGTGCGCCCGGTGAGCGCACGTTCTGTAGGGTGAAAGTCCCGAAGTCGCCCGG
>CAVLCF010000123.1:0-4118 GCA_963661735.1 bacterium
TTTGAGTGAACTAAGCAGATGCACATAACTATCTGCAAATCTTATTATACGAGGAGAACCCCTATGAGACTTCCGTTTATTGAAGCCGGAGAAATTGTGAATACCCACGGCGTCCGGGGCGAGGTAAAAATGCTCTCCTGGCTGGACAGCCCCGAGAGTATGTGTGACTTTGACCGCTGCCGGATCGGCGGGAAGGACTATACCATTGTGTCCTGCCGGGTGCAGGGCACCTGCGACCTTCTGAGGCTCTCCGACGTGGATACCATGGAGGCGGCCCAGGCGCTGCGGGGCAAGACCGTGGAAATCTACCGGGAAGACGTGGAGGGCGATGTGGTCTTCGCCGCGGAGCTGGTGGGCATGGACGTGTTCAGCGATGGAGGCACCATCGGAAAAATCACGGAGGTGCTGGATTACCCCGGCAACCAGGTCTATGTGGTCAAGGGGGACCGGGAATACATGATCCCGGCGGTGAGCGCCTTTGTCCTGTCCATGGACATGGAAGCCAACCGGATGGAGGTAAAGCTGCTGGAGGGCATGGAAACCGATGCGGATTGACATTCTGACCCTGTTCCCGGACACTCTGGGGGATGTGCTGTCCGAAAGCATCCTGGGCCGTGCCCAGGAGCGGGGCTATATTCAAATCGAGGCCCACCAGATCAGGGACTATACCTCCAACAAGCAGAACCAGGTGGACGACTACCCCTACGGCGGCGGCCGGGGGGCCATCATGCAGGCAGACCCCATTTACCGCTGCTGGGAGGCGGTCTGCGACGAGGCGGGGGGACCTGTGCATACCGTCTATATGTCCCCCTGTGGCCATACCTTCAAGCAGGCCGATGCCATCCGCCTGAGCAAAATGGAAAACCTGATTCTGGTCTGCGGCCATTACGAGGGCATCGACCAGCGCTTTATTGATGAATGCGTGGACGAAGAGATCTCTCTGGGGGATTTCGTGCTTACCGGCGGCGAAATCGCCGCCATGGCCGTTACGGACGCCGTGTGCCGCATGGTTCCCGGCGTTCTGGCGGACCCGGAGTGCTTTGAGGACGAGAGCCATTTTTCAGGACTGCTGGAATATCCCCAGTACAGCCGCCCCGCTGTCTGGCATGGCCGTGCCGTGCCGGAAATCCTGCTCTCCGGCAACCATGAGAAGGTAAACCAGTGGCGGCGCAAGCAATCCCTGCGCCGTACAAGGGAGCGCCGCCCGGATATGTACGAAAAGCTGGATCTGTCCTCCAAAAAGGATCAGAAGCTTCTCCGGGAAATGGCCGCGGAGGATGGAGAACAGTAGAGCGCGTCGGAGGAAAGTACCATGCCAAAGCCAAAGTGGAATTGGAATACCGTTTATATTTCAGAAAGACTTCAGGAAAGCCTCCGGCCGATCTCCCGCTGCGCCTTGACTACGGTGGTTGCGCCAATGGGTTATGGGAAAACCACAGCGGTAAACTGGTATCTGGAGGAACGCGCCAAGGCGAAGAAGCTTATCCGCGTCAGCGTATATTCCGACAATCTGGCGATTTTCTGGAGGAGCGTTCAGGATGCTTTTGCCCGCGCCGGCTCCGACCTTCTGCGGGATTATGCCTGTCCCACGGATGCGGCTGGCGGAGGACTGTTGGCGGATGACCTTTGCCACGAGCTGGCGGGAGAGGCGCCCTGCTATATTTTTATTGACGATTTCCATCTGCTGACGGATAAGCGGGTCTCGGCGTTCCTCTGCATGCTTGCCAACCGGCTTCCCACCAATGTCCATCTGATCGTCGCGGGCCGGGACCGGTTCCTGCCCGCCGCGGAAACGGTGAGATTGGGGGCTAAGCTCTATCAGATCGATACGGAGCAGCTGCGCCTTACCCGCATGGAGCTGGCGGCCTACGCCCACCGGTGCGGTACGGAGCTTTCCGATGCGCAGTTGGAGGACCTTCTCTATTCCAGCGAGGGCTGGTTCTCCGCCGTTTATCTGAATCTGCGGACGCTCTCCGAGCGCGGCGTGCTGCCAAGCCGGAGATCCGACATCTATACGACCTTCACCGTGGCTATGATCGACCCGCTGCCAGAGCGGCAGCAGGCGTTTTTGGCGGTTATGAGCCTTGCCGACGAGTTTACCGCGGAGATGGCGTGCTTCGTCACGGGAGATGCCGACGCGGGGCAGATCCTCGCCATGCTGACGGCGCAGAACGCGTTTGTAAAGCGCCTGCCGGACGGTGTTACTTATCGCTTTCATCACATGCTGAGGGCGTGCGCGGAGTGCGGCTTCCGGACGTTGAAGGAGGAAACGCGGAAGCACTATTGGGAGCGCTTCGGCCTCTGGTACGAGGATCACCGGCAGTATCTTCATGCCATAGCGGCCTATCGGAGGAGCGAAAACTACGCCGCGCTGCTGGACGTGGTGCGCAAGGACGCGGGCATCCTTCTGGCGTCGCTGGGGCCTTCGGAGGTGCTGGAGATCCTGGACGCATGCCCGGCGGAGACACTGAAAGCGTGTCCGTTTGCCATTCTGGTGCTGATGCGCCGCATGTTCACATGGGGGCAGATCCCGAAAATGATGGAGCTGAAGGCGCTCCTGCTGGAGGCCGTTGAGGAGCACCCGGAGTTGCCGGAAGAAGCGCGCGGCAATCTTCTGGGTGAGTGCGATCTTATCATGAGCTTCCTCTGCTACAACGACATTAGCGCCATGAGCCGCCTGCACCGCAGCGCCAGCAGCCGGATGTCCCGTCCTGCCATCAGCATCCAGAGCGGCGGCGGCTAGACCTTTGGCTCCCCGTCCGTTCTGATGATGTTCTACCGCACGCCGGGGGAGCTGCAAAGCGAGCTTGCGGAGATGGACGAATGCATGCCCCACTACTATAGGATTACGGGCAGCCACGGACAGGGCGCGGAAATCATTATGCGGGCGGAGGCGGCCTACATGCAGGGGCGTTTCACGGACGCCCACATCGCGCTGGAAAGCGCCTATACCCGGATTGAAGGAAATGGACAGGAAAACATGGCGCTCTGCTGCGATTTTCTGGCATGGCGGCTGTCTCTGTATGCGGATGTGCAGCTGCGGTATACCTTTGAGGAGCGCTACGCGGTGTTGGCGCGGCATCATGACGCGGCGTGGATCAATATCTGGAGCGCGGCCAGCGCCTATTACCATGCGCTGCGGGGAGAAACGGATAAGATCCCGGAGATCTTCTCACGGCACAGGCTTGCCTCTGTCAATATCCTTGCGCCCGGCAAGCCCATGATGGAGATGATCGAAAATCAGGTATATCTTGCCCAGGGCGCCTATGCCAGGGTGGCCGGGCGCGGCGCGGCGCTGCTTGCCGCCTGCGCGGATATGCATTATGCCCTGCCGGCCATGCATATCCGTATTCAGACCGCGGCGGCCTATGAAATGCTGGGAAAAACCGCGGAGGCAGAGAAGATGCTGGAACAGGCGCTTTCCGACGCCGCGCCGGACGGATTTGTAATGCCGTTTGTGGAAAACTATGACCGCCTGAGACCGATATTGGTCCGGGAGCCGCGGAATGGGCTTGCGGCGCGGATCCTGGAGCTGGGGGAGGCGGCAGTCCAACGAAGGCATGCGGACGCCCGTCCGGCGGCCTTTGCCGCGCTGACGGAGCGGGAATTTGAGATCGTGGAGCTGATGGCAAAGCGCCTGAGCAATCGCGAGATCGCGGAAAAGCTGTTCCTCACGGAGGGCAGCGTAAAGCAGTATGTCAAGCAGATCTATTCCAAGCTCCATATTGAGGGGGATACCAGGACCAAGCGCGGGCGGCTTTCGGAGCTGCTGGCAGCCAAAACCTAAGGAACCTCTGAATAAATCGTCAGCGGCTGAAGAGCGGATCTCTTTCGCCCGCTCTTCGGCATCAAAAGCGGGAAATATTGCGCAGCCGTTGCCAGCGGAAGCTGGCTTACGGATGCGGCATACCCCCTGCGGGTACATCCAGTATTCCTCCGCTTTTGATGCCTCGGCCGGTCAAAATATCTCTCGCTCTCAGCTCTTGCCGATTTAATCAGAGATTCCTAACCATTGTGGAATGGTTTTCCGTTTTCGCCCACCGTACAATATTTGTACGGTGGGTCAGACTGTCGAGAAACCCCAGTACTGCGTTAAGCAAGACTGGGTTTTCTTCTGT
>CAVLCF010000124.1:0-36952 GCA_963661735.1 bacterium
ACCCCATGTGCTTTTCTTGGATTATATCGTTTATTTTACCATTTTACAGAAGAAAACCCAGTCTTGCTTAACGCAGTACTGGGGTTTCTCGACAGTCTGAGACGTGCCACCGGCACGTTTTCTTAACGGCCTTTCAAATCCTATCTCCTTCTCCGCCATAAAAATCCCCCCACCCGAAGGGTGAGGGGATTTTTATGGCGGAGAAGGAGGGATTTGAACCCTCGATACCCTTTTGGGGTATACACGATTTCCAATCGTGCGCGCTCGGCCAGCTACGCGACTTCTCCATGAGCTGCTCGGTTCACGCTGTCCCACAGACAGCTCTGATATGATACTACAGCTTGCGCCATTTGTCAAGGGCTTTTTCCAGTTTTTTCACGCCATGCTGTACAGCAGCGTCACCGCCCGGCGGTTTATGGAGCCGTCGATATAGCGGGCATAGTCGAAAATCTGACGGAAGCCGCATTTTTCGTGGGTCCGCAGGGAGGCGGTGTTGCTTCGGGACACATGGGAATACAGGCGGAGGCCCCCCTGCTCCTTCAAATATGCCTGGGTCTTTTCGATCAAAGCCGAGGCATAGCCCTTCTTTCGGAACTCAGGGGCAGTTTCCAGGGCCTCCAGCAGCAAACCGTCTTCATAGGGCTCCAGGCGCAGAGCGCTGATATAGTGTCCCGCTTCCTCCAGGATGAAATACCGGGCATTTTCCGCGGCAAAAAACACCTGGCTGAGGTAATCCCGGAAGTCCTCCTCGGCCAGAGCCAGCTGGCGGTCAGGGGGCTCCTGGGGATAGCGGTCTTCGCCTTTTTCCCGGTTGCTCTGCGCATAGACCTCCATGAGCTTCGGGAAGGAGAGCTCATGGAGGGAAGCGGCCACCAGCAGCATCACAGGGCCTCCCCCAGAATGGATTTCGTGGCGTAGGCGTTCAGAGACATATCCGCAATATTGCCCGCTAAGTACTCATAGTATGCCTGAGCGCCGATCATGGCCCCGTTGTCGCCGCAGAGCTTCAGCGGCGGCATATAGACGCTGGCCCCCAGCTTTTCCGCCGCGGTCAGAATATCCCGGCGGATCCTGGAATTGGCCGCCACGCCCCCGGCCACGGCGATTTTCTTGCAGCCGGTCTCCCGGATGGTCATCTCCACCCGGGGCACCAGGGTATCGGACACCGCCGCGGAGAACGCGGCGCAGAGATCCGGGATATTGATCTCCTCGCCCACCTGCTCGGCGTGGTGGATCAGGTTCAGCGCCGCCGTTTTCAGGCCGGAGAAGCTCATATTGTAGGGGTTCTCGCCGGGCTTGCTGCGGGGCAGACTGTAGGTATGCTCGTTTCCGGTCTGGGCCATCCTGTCCAGGGCCGCGCCGCCGGGATAGGGCATGCCCAGGACCCGGGCAACCTTATCGAAGCATTCCCCTGCCGCATCGTCCAGGGACGTACCCAGGATTTCCATTTTGGTATAGTCCAGCACATTCACGGTCATGGTATGTCCGCCGGAGACCACCAGGCAGAGAAAGGGCGGCTCCAGATCGGGATAGGCCAGATAATTGGCGGCAATATGCCCCCGGATATGGTGTACCGGAATCAAGGGCTTGTCCATAGCAAAGGCCGCCGCCTTGGCGAAATTCACCCCCACCAGCACGGCCCCAATGAGACCGGGGGCATAAGTAACGGCCACGGCGTCAATATCGTCCCTTGTCAGCCCCGTATTCCGCAGGGCCTGGTCAGCCAGACCGTAAATGGCCTCGATGTGCTTCCGGGAGGCGATCTCCGGCACCACGCCGCCATAGAGCCTGTGCAGGTCCACCTGGGAGGCGATACAGTCCGTCAGTACCTCCCGTCCGTCCTGGACAATGGCGACGGCGGTCTCATCGCAGGAGGACTCCACCGACAAAATATTCATACGATCCACTCCTTTTGAAGGATCAGGGCATCTTCCCTGGGGTTGCGGTAGTAGTTTTTCCGCCGCCCCACTTCCAGGAAGCCCAGCTTTTCATACAGCGCCCGGGCGGAGACGTTGGAATCCCGCACCTCCAGGGTCAGGCAATGGCTCTGACGGGCTTTCAGTGCCTCGATCAAGGCCAGAATCAACGCTTCCGCAATGCCCTGCCTGCGAAATTCCGGGCGGACGGCCACATTCATCATGTCCGTCTCCCCCAACACCGTCTGGGAACCGACGTAGCCCGCGACGGTATCCCCTTCCAGGGCCACCAGCCAATAGGACAGAGGATTTTCCAGCTCGGAGGCCACACTTCTTTCACTCCAGGGATCGGCAAAGCAGATTTTTTCCAGCTCCGCCACCTGGGGCACATGCATCCGCGTCATTTGTCTGATTTCGATCATTTCGCGTCGTACCAGCTCTTCCCGAATTTGGCCTCTGCCGTCAGGGGCACTTTCAGCTGGGCAACATTCTGCATCTCCCGGCTGACCAGGGCCGCCACGTCCGCCGCCTGGGCCTCCGGGCACTCCACGATCAGCTCGTCATGGACCTGAAGCAGGAGTTTTGCCTCAGGGAAGTGCTTTTCCAGCGCCTTTTCTACCCGAATCATGGCCAGCTTAATCAGGTCCGCCGCTGTGCCCTGGATAGGGGTATTCAAGGCAATCCGTTCCGCGCCCTGACGGACGTTGAAATTGCTGCTTTTGAGTTCCGGAATATACCGGCGGCGGCCGTAAAGGGTCTGGGTGTAGCCCAGTTCCCGGGCGTCCTCCACAACCTTTTTCATATAATCCCGGACGCCATGGTAGTTGGCAAGATAGCTGTCAATATAGTCTCTGGCCTCATACCGGCTGACGCCGATATCCTCTGCCAGGGAAAATTCGGAAATGCCATAGACAATGCCAAAGTTCACCGCCTTAGCGTGGCGGCGCTGCAAGGGCGTCACCTGATCGGCGGGCACACCAAAGACCTGGCTGGCCGTGGCGGTGTGGATATCCAGCCCCTCGCAGAAGGAGCGCTGCATGGTCTTATCGTCCGCGATATGGGCCAGCACCCGCAGCTCGATCTGGCTGTAGTCCGCGTCCACCAGCACATTTCCGGGGCCCGGTACGAACATCTTCCGGATCTCCGCCCCCAGGTCCGTGCGGACGGGGATATTTTGCAGGTTGGGGTCCGTGGAAGAAAGCCGCCCCGTAGCCGTCACCAGATTCTGGAAGGTGGTATGAATGCGGCCGTCCGGGCCGATGACCTTCATCAGGCCGTCGGCATAGGTGCCCTTGAGCTTGGTCAGCATCCGGTAATCCATAATGGCGGGGATAATGGGGTGCTTGTCCTTCAGCTTTTCCAGTACATCGGCATTGGTGGAATAGCCGGTCTTCGTCTTTTTCCCGGCGGGCAGGCCCAGCTTTTCAAAAAGCAGGGTTCCCAGCTGCTTGGGAGACTGAATATTAAAGGGACCGTCGGAATAGCCGTAAATCAAAGTCTCGCAGTCCGCGATCCGCTCCTCCAGCATTTTGCCGAACTGAGCCAGCTGGTTCCGGTCAATGGCAATACCCCGGCGCTCCATTCGATAAAGCACCGTACACAGGGGCAGTTCGATTTCCTCGTACAGCTTTGTCTCCCCCTGCTTTTCCAGCTCCGCCTTCAAAGGCTCCGCCAGCAGCCAGATTGCCTCGGCACAGGCTGCCGCGTCTCCATCCTCTACAGTCCTGCCCAGGAAGGTAGTCGCAAGCTTGGAAACGGGATAGTCGGACTGGGAAGGATTCAGATCATAAGCGGCCAGGGCCGTATCAAAGCGGGCGCTGCCGTAGGATATCCCCGCGTCCTCCAGCAAATGCATGGTTGCCCGGGCATCGTGGAGCACCAGCGCATCCAGTCTGGGCAAAGGAGCCATTTGCAGCTCCATAGGCGTCAAAGCGCAGACGCCCCCTGCCCAGGCAATGCCAAGGCTGCCGTCCGGGGCAAAGTACAGGGCGCAGTCGGAGAGCGTCTCCGGGAGTACGTCTACCTTGGGCAGGCGCTTCCTATCCGCTTTTGCTGGGATCGCTGCTTCCGCCGCCGCGCCCCGGAGACCGTAACGGTCAATGAGCCGAACAAATTCCAGCTTCTGGAACAGGGTGTAGAGCTCCGGCTTATTGTATTCCTTCCGGAGCGCATCCTTTGGCTCAAATTCGATAGGCGCTTCCGGAATGATGGTAGCAAGTTCATAGGAGAGATAGGCGCTGTCCTTTCCCTCGGTCAGCTTCTCCCGCAGCTTTGGCCGGATGGAAGCATCCTCCAGATTGGCATAGACCCCGTCCAGAGTGCCGAATTTCAGCAGCAGATCCGTAGCGGTCTTGGGTCCCACACCGGCCACGCCGGGGATATTGTCCGAGGAGTCGCCCATAAGGGCTTTCAGGTCCACCATGCGCTTTGGCTCAAAGCCGTATTCCTCCCGGAATTTCGCCTCATCATAGAGGTTTGCCGTGGTCTGACCGGGCTTGGAAATGACCAGCTTCACCTTCACATGGCCGTCAATCAGCTGCAAAGAGTCCCGGTCGCCGGTAACGATGACGCAATCCCAATTTTCCTCACCGCACTTTTTCCCCACGGTGCCGATAACGTCATCGGCCTCCCATCCCTGGGCGGAGTAGATGGGAATGTTCATGGCGGTCAGGACCTGCTTCATAATGGGCATCTGTTGGGCCAGCTCTTCCGGCATACCGTGGCGGTTGGCCTTATAGCCCTCGTAGCGTTCATGCCGGAAGGTGGGACCGTGGAGATCAAAGGCCACGCATACCGCGTCGGGGTTTTCCTCCTTCTCCATGCGTTCCAGAATATTCAGGAAGCCGTAGATGGCATGGGTATAGAGTCCCTCCCGGGTGGTCAGGGGCTTCACGCCGAAATATGCCCGGTTGATGACGCTGTTGCCATCCAGAATCATGAGCTTCATACTTTTCTCCATTTCGCGCCCTGGGGCGTGTCGATGATCTCCACACCCATGTCTTTCAGCTGATCCCGGATGCGGTCCGCCTCGGCAAAGTTCTTCTCCTTCTTTGCCTGCGTCCGGGCCGCAACCAGGGCGTCAATCTCCGGGTCGGCGTTGGCAGCTTCCTCCTCCGCCTGCTTCTTCCGCAGCGCCCCAGCGGCGGAAATCAAATTCAGGGAGACCACTTTATCAAAGTCCGCCAGGGTGTAGAGCTTGGTAGCGTCGTTGGTCTTTTCCTTCAGCACATCGTACAGGGCCGTCACCGCCAGAGAGGTATTCAGGTCCCCGTTCAGCGCGCCCAGGAACTTCTCCTTCAGCTTTTCATAGACAGCCATGTCCACCTGGCCGTCCTCTTTCAGGGCGGCGATTCGGGCAATCAGCTTTTCGTAAGCACCGGCGGCGTTGTCCAGATTCTCCCAGGAGAACACCAGGTTCCGGCGATAGTGGCTTTGCAGGCAGAAATAGCGGTAGGCCATGGGATCATAGCCCTTGTCCTGGAGCAGAGAGACCGTCAGGAATTCGCCCTTGGATTTGCTCATTTTGCCGGAATCCGTATTCAGGTGATGCACATGGAACCAGTAATGGCACCAGGGATGCCCCAGATAGCTTTCGGACTGGGCGATCTCGTTGGTGTGGTGGGGAAAGGCATTGTCAATGCCGCCGCAGTGGATATCCAGGTAGTCCCCCAGGTGCTTCATGGAGATGCAGGAGCACTCGATGTGCCAGCCGGGATAGCCCAGGCCCCAGGGGGACTCCCATTTCAGCGCCTGGTCCTCAAATTTGGACTTGGTGAACCACAGCACGAAGTCGTTCTTGTTGCGCTTGTTGGTGTCCTCCTCCACGCCCTCCCGGACGCCCACGGCCAGGTCCTCCTCGTCATGGTCATTGAACACATAGTACTTTTCCAGCCTGGAGGTATCGAAATACACATTGCCTCCCGCGAAGTAGGCATAGCCCTTGTCCAGCAGCGTCTGCACCATGTGGATATACTCCGGGATGCAGTTGGTGGCAGGCTCCACCACGTCGGGCCGCTTGATGTTCAGCTTGTCGCAGTCGGCAAAGAAAGCGTCCGTATAGAATTTTGCCACCTGCATAACGGTTTTATGCTCCCGGGCCGCACCCTTGAGCATCTTATCCTCGCCGGTATCGGCGTCGGAGGACAGATGGCCCACATCCGTAATGTTCATGACCCGCTTTACGCCGTAGCCCATGTAGCGCAGGCTCTTTTCCAGCACATCCTCCATAATATAGGTACGCAGGTTGCCGATGTGGGCATAGTGATAGACCGTAGGGCCGCAGGTATACATTTTGACCTGCTCCGGGTCCCTGGGGGTAAACAGCTCCTTTTTATGGGAAAGGGAATTGTAAAGATACATATTGATTTCCTCCTATTACAATAAAAAAACGCCTCTTCGTACTTTTCTAAGTACAAGAGGCGGCGTTGACCGCGGTTCCACTCTCATTTATCGCTTCGTATGCACCTGACGCTCCCGGACGCACGTTCGCCCAAGCCGCCTGTCCCGGCTTACAGCCAATGGCCGGGGCTCTCTGGAAGGGGCCGCAGGGGTACTCTTTCCGTTCACTGCGTTTGGGGTTATTTTAGCATTTTTACCACAGGTCTGTCAAGCTTTTGCCGGAAAAACGCAAAAGGTTTTCCATGGCGAATCTGCCGTCTTTCCTGGGGCTTCCACCGGATTCTCTGGGAAGAATGCCCAAAAACGGAAAGGTTTGTATTATTAAATAAATCTTATCCTATTGACAATCGCCCCCGGGGCAAGGTATAATACCCTTGGGAAAAACAAGAAAGGGAGGTAACACTATGATTTACCCCTTCAGTCACACAAAATCTCGTAAATTATTGCGTGTAGTCAGTGCAACCGCCGCCGCCTTTCTGTGCGCGACCATGTTCACCGGCTGCTTTAAGAAAGATGCCGGTCCCTCAACGGACGCGTCCAGCGGCCCCAATCTGGTAGAATCTTCTTCCACCGAGCCTTCTACCGAGGCCACGACCGAGGCCACAACCGAAGCCACCACCGAGGCCCCGAAGACCAATGTGGCCGTAGTCAAGGAGAAGACCGGCGCTCTGGCCTCTCCCAGCACCTCTGCCAATACGCTGAACACCCTGAATGCCGGCGATGAAGTGGAGGTCAACCGGGTGGAGTACATTCCCTCCTCCGGCTTGACCTGGGCTTACATCCCCCAGAAGGGCTGGGTGCAGACCGACTATCTGGACATGACAAACGTCACCATTACCGGCAACAACAGCACTCCCGCCGGCAACACCGAGGCGAATCAGCCCACGGCTACCACCGCCCCCGCCAGTACAACAGGCTCCGGCAGCACCTCCAACACCGGCTCCGGCCAGGTTGGTACCGTCACCGCCAGCGAACTGCACATCCGTCAGAGTCCCAGCACCACCGCCGCCTCTGTGGGCAAGTACGTAAAGGGCAACCAGATCACCATTCTGGAGACCAGCAACGGCTGGGGCCGCACCGATAAGGGCTGGGTCAGCCTGAACTACGTAAGCTTCGGCGGCAATACCGGCGCAAATACCAATACCGGCAGCACCGGCAATACGACCACAAACAACACCACGACCACCACCGGCGGCACCAAGGGCATCGTCACAGCTACCCAGCTGAACATCCGGGAAAGCGCTTCCAAGGATGCCGCGCAGAAGGGTTCCTACGCCTACGGCGACCGGATCACCATTCTGGAGACCAGCAACGGCTGGGGCCGCACCGATAAGGGCTGGGTCAGCCTGAACTACGTCTACCAGGACGGCACCACCGGTACCAACACCGCCAAGGGCATCGTCACCGGCACCACCCTGAACGTCCGCAGCGGCCCGGGCACCAACTACAATTCCGTAGCCAACTATTCCAGCATGACCCGTGTGAACATTCTGGAGCAGATCAAGGTCGGCGACACCACCTGGGGCTGCACTAAGGACGGCTGGATCAGCCTGGATTACGTCTACATCGACGGCACCACCGGCGAGGGCGCAGGCACCGGCACCGTCTCCGGCAGCAACGTCAACATCCGCAGCGGCCCGGGCACCGGCTACAATATCGTCGGCTCCTATAACCAGGGCGATACCGTTGAGATCTACGCACAGTTCACCTTCGGCACCACCAAGTGGGGCTGCACCAACAAGGGCTGGGTCTCCATGGACTATGTGGAAGTCGGCTGAGGCTCTTTGACAAACGCATAAGAACGGCTTCCCCGGAACGCAAGAACCGGGGAAGCTATTTTTATAATTCAGCGAGGTTTTTATGAAACGATCCATTTGCTTTCTTCTGCTGGCCGCCCTGGTTCTGGGGCTTGCGGGCTGCGGCAGTCAGGTCAGAATTGACTATGGCACATCCAGCCTCTACACAAAAGCCGATATGGACGCGGCAATTCAGGTGATCCGGCAGAGATTTGACACCTGGGAGGAGGGCTGTGCGCTGCACAGCATCCGCTATGTTTCGGACGAAAACAGCAACGAGGAAAACCTCAACTGGATGAATGAGCTGGGCGCGGCACAAGGCATCGAGCAGAGCTTTACCCAGTGCATCCTGTTCGAGAGCAGCTTCCATTCCCCCAGGTGGAATGCGGGCGCCTGGAATCCCAACCAGGAATACACCGGCTGGGGATGGTGGCTGGCCCGGACCGAGGACGGCCCCTGGCAGCTGATGACCTGTGGGTATGCCTGATATTTCGCCTCCACCCTAAATAAAGGAAAATTAGCAAGCCCGGTAGGCTACGCAAGTACAAGCCCCGTTGGTTCTGAGGCCGGAAAGGATTCTCAAGGGAGGGCGGCTTTCTGGCAGCGCCTCCCTTGAGCCGCATTCTTGCGGAGCTTCTTGGCGGGACAAGAAGCTCCCCGCCGGAGGCGCCCAGCCAACGGACAGTAAAGGGCCGTTCCTATCCGCTTAATTCGGTAGGAACGGTTCTTTTACTTAGTAGAAACATAGCGCCGTGAAGCTTCCGGCGGCGAAGTACAGCCAGGGGCGGAAGCTCTTTTTGCCGGTTGCCAAAGTGCGCAGCATAAGGACGCAGCCCGCCGTCAGGACGACGACTGCCCAGGCGGACAGGAGCCGCAGCGGGGTGAAGCCAAAGCGGTGGATATACAGCCACAGCTTCGCCCCGGCAGTAACGGCCAGGAAAATACTCTGGACCATCAGCAGCGCCTGAAGCCACTTCCCTGCCCGGGTAGGTTTTGTGAGCAGAGACAGCAGCCAGATCAGGAAGAAGTTGATCGCCATTACGGCGCAGAGCTGGAAAAAGCCGCTTCTGGCATAGCCGGATGCCGTCAGCGTCCCGGGCACATGGCCGGAGAACACCGCAAAGAGGTTCCCCGCCTGTACGCCGAAGAACAGAAAATACACCGCCGCAAACAGGCCCAGCACCAGATTTGCCCCAGCACTTGGCAGCACTCGCAGCTTTTCCCCGCTTTCCGCGGAAAGCGTTAGCGTCTTTTCCCGCCGGGCAGCGCCCCGGAGCAGGCCATAGAGGTAAGCCCCTACAGGCAGACCTATGGCAAACAGGAAGCATTCTTCCCAAAAGCGCTCTGACAAATTCCACTGGAAGAGCTTCTGAAAGTCATGTACCAGATTTTCAAAACCCGCGTCTGCCTGGCTCAGAAGGTTTGTCACCAGCACCAGCAGGGGCAAGGCCAGCACCAAGCACAGCACCGCCAGCCAGAAATCCCGCCGCTTCTTTTTGCCCTCTTCCCCATTCAGCGGCCTGGCAAGTCCCGCCAGCGAGGAAACCGTATCCTGAATTCTTCCGAAGAAGTTGCCGAAGGGCAGCAGCAGGAAAGCGTCCAGGCAGTCCCAGGCAAAGCCCAGGGTCTCTTCCCCGCCCCGGTCCGCGCCGCAAAAGCTGATCGCCCAGAAAGCCGCCGCCCCATGGAGCGCCAGAAGGCTCCAGCCGACTGTTGCGTTGCAGCGCTTCAAAGTCACAGCCAGGGCGATCAGGATCGTAATTGCGCCCCAGAACCAATGCATTTTCCCCTTGGGCTTTTTCGTCAGGCCAATACACACGCCCCAGGCGAGAAACGCCGCCGCGAAGAGCAGCATGGGCCATTGCTCCAGCATGGTCTTCCAATAGAGCCAGCCTATGAAATACCCGGCAAATGCCAGAAAGAAACGTTTTTTCATTTTGCGTCCTCCTGATATTCCAGAATGTCCCCGGGCTGGCAGTCCAGTACCCGGCATATTTCATTCAGGGTCGAAAACCGGATGGCCTTGGCCTTCTGGTTCTTGAGAATGGAAAGGTTCGCCGGAGTGATGCCGATTTTCTCCGCCAGCTCCCCGGAGGCCATTTTCCGCTTTGCCAGCATGACGTCCAGATTCACAACAATTGCCATGGCTTTTTCCTCACACCGTCAGGTCCAGCTCGCTGCGCATATCGATCGCCGCGGAGAAGACGTTTTTGACGATCCGCACAATAAGCCCCACAAAGCCCGCGGCCAAAGCCACAAAGCCCAGGAAGAAAATCCGCACACAGCCCCCCAGGCAGACCGCGCAGGCAGCAAAGCAGCAATTGCTGACGATCCGCAGCAGACGCACATTGCGGCTGTCAAATACGATTCCCTGACGGAGATTCCGCAGGAGCTTATCCATGCAGAAGATCAGCACAAATCCGGGCACGTTGCATACATACAGGCAGCCGATCAGCATCGTAGCCCAGTTGCTGTGCAGAATCGGCAGGTACCGCGTCAGCATACGGGAAATGGGCCATATCGCCCAGTCCAGAACCAGAATCAGTACCCCGAACACCCAAACCAGGACCCTGCTGAAAAGAATGCTACCGGAATCCTTATTTTCTTTCATATGAAAAAGCCTCCTGTGCCTTGATGGAATCAGAATAGCACAGAAGGATTTGTTTGTCAATAATATTTTATTGTTTTTCGATAATTTTTATTTGTTTATCAAAATTGTGCCGGTGCGAAACACACCGGCACAATAAAGGTCATTCTGCCTTCTCGATGGCCTCGATGACGGGATTCACCAGGTCGGTGTTGACAGTCTCCATAAGGCCGTTGTCGTAGGCCTCGGCGACTTTGGGGTCGATGGGCAGGCGGGCCAGAACGGGCAGGCCCAGGTTCTGGGCGACCTCGTCCAGGTGGCCCTCGCCAAAGACTTTGATTTTCTTGCCGCAGTCCGGGCATTCCAGGTAGGAGTAGTTCTCCACGAAGCCCAGTACGGGGATATGCATCATCTCGGCCATGCGGACCGCCTTGGTAACGATCATGGAAACCAGATCCTGAGGGCTGGTGACGATCACGATGCCGTCCACGGGCAGACTCTGGAACACGGTCAGAGGTACGTCGCCGGTTCCGGGAGGCATGTCCACGAACAGGTAGTCCACGTCCTCCCAGATCACGTCCGTCCAGAACTGCTTGACCGCGCCGGCAATGACCGGGCCTCTCCAGACCACAGGATCGCCGGGGTTGTCCAGCAGCAGATTGATGGACATGACCTGAATGCCGCCCCGGGTCAATGCGGGATACAGGCCATCGTCATTGGCGCCCCGGCACTCGCTGACGCCAAAGGCAGTGGGGGCGGAGGGGCCGGTAATGTCGGCGTCCAGCACACCCACGCGCTTGCCCTTCCGGGCCATGGCCACAGCCAGCATGGAGGTAACGGTGGACTTACCCACGCCGCCCTTGCCGGACACCACGGCGATGACCTTTTTTACGCTGGCCTTGGGATTCAGCTGGGCCAACAGGCTCTCCGCCTTGCGGTCACCGCAGTCAGAGCCGCAGCTGGAACAATTTCCGTTACAGGAACTCATGAATCAACTCTCCTTATTGTTACCTTTTTCAAAGGATTTTTTCTTGAGACTCTTGTATTATAGACAGTTTTGCGCATTCTGTCAACGTCTCACGCCTGGGCGGCCTCCCATTGCTCCATCAGCTCCAGGAGGGCTTCCTCCGCCGTTTCCTTTTCGCCCAGAAGCCGGTTCAGTTCCTGGTAGTCCGAGGCGGCGCTCTGAATCCGCGCTTCCAGGTCGGCAACCACCTTTTCCTGCTTCTCGATCTCCCGCTCCAGCTTTTTCACCAGCTTGTCGGAATCCTTGGAACCGGACCGGGGCTTTTCCTTTTTGGGCCTCGGCGCTGCCTGGACCGCGGGGAGCTGTCTGGCCTGGGCCTCGTGCTCCAGAATGGAACGATACTTTTTGTAGCCGCAGGGGAAATCCCGGATGGTTCCGTTTTCCAGCAGCCAGATGCGCTCGGCAAACTTCTCGATGAAATACCGGTCATGGGACACGAACAGCAGCACGCCCTCGAATTCCTCAATGGCGGCCTCCACCCACTCCCGGGAGGCAATGTCCAGGTGGTTGGTAGGCTCGTCCAGAATCAAGAGGTTGATTTTCTCGTCCATGAGCATGCACAGCCGCAGCCGGGACTGCTCGCCGCCGGACAGGGTACCAACCGTCTTGAACACATCCTCCCCCTGGAACAGGAACGCGCCCAGGCGGTCTCTCGCCTGCTGGGGCGTCAGGTTTTTTTCATAGAGCATGGTGTCGTAAAGACTGCGCTCCGGGTGGTCAAAATGGATGATCTGGGGCAGATATCCCCATTTCACTGTGGGACCGAACTGGATTTTGCCGCCGCAGTCCTCTTCGCCCAAAAGGCACTTGATAAAGGTGGACTTGCCGGTGCCGTTGTCCCCCAGCAGGGCAATGCGCTCGCCCCCCTCTACATTCAGGTTCACGTCTGAGAACAGCACCCGGTCTCCAAAGGCTTTGGAGACATTCTTCATTTTGAACACCACGTCGCCGGAAAAGTCCTTTTCCCCGAAGGAGGCTTTCATGGTCCGCTCGGCCTTGGGCCGCTCGGTCTTCTGGATGCGCTCCATACGGTGCTGGATGGACATAGCCCGGCGGTACAGCGTCCGGTTGTTGATGCCCCAACCCTTCATACGCTCCACGGTGTAGCCCAGCTGCTTGAGCTTGGCCTGCTCCTGCTCGTACTGCTTCATCTGCAAGTCGAACCGGGCCTGCTTTTCCTCCATGTAGAAGGAATAATTGCCGGAATAGAACTCTCCGTGGCCATCCACGATCTCAATGACCCGGTCCGCCACCTGGTCGATAAAATACCGGTCATGGGAAATTGCAAGGACCGTGCCCTTGAAGCCGTTGATATAGGCTTCCAGCCACTCCACGCTGTTCAGATCCAAGTGGTTGGTAGGCTCGTCCAGCAGCAGAATATCCGTCTTTTCCAGCAGAAGCCGAGCCAGATTGATGCGGGTCTTCTCGCCGCCGGACAGGCTGTCGAAAAGCTGGGGACGCTGCTGGGCCGTAATGCCCAGGCCGTTGCAGATCTTGTCTACATCCACATCCATCTCGTAGCCGCCGCCGGACTGAAAGCGGTTTACCAGGGTGTCGTATTCCCGCAGCTGCTCCTGGGTCGCCCCTTGGGCCATGGCGGCTTCCAGCGCCTCCATTTTCTTTCTGGTGGCCGTCAGCACAGAGAAAGCAGAGCGCAGCACATCCTCCACGGTGTAGCCCGCGGGAAATCTGGGGATCTGGGAGATCAGGCCCAGCTTTTTGTTGGGATTAACATAGACCTCTCCCCCATCGTAGTCCATTTCCCCCGTAAGGATCTTGAAGAGGGTGGTTTTCCCGCAGCCGTTCCGGCCCAGAATGGCCACGCACTCCCCTTCCTGAATGTCAAAGGAAAGCCCCTGCAAAAGGTTTTCTCCGATGACAAAGAATTTATTCAAATCTTTGACTGATATATCTACCATTGTTTTTCTCCATTATGGATTTGCCCCGCCAGCTCCGCAAATTCCTCTCGGGTATACAGCAGGTTTATGGCCTGCAGCATGGCGTTGCTGCTCATATGCTCGGGCAGGTCCAGCTTTTTCAGCAGCGCTTTTCGCTTTTCGCTGCTCCCGGGACCGCCGGAAAGGCCCAGGTCCATAAAATCCTGCTTGGTAACAGGCTCCCGGGGGACTTTTTCTTCCCCATCCATGGTAGCCCCGCAGTCCCGCAGGGCTTTCAGGATAACCTCCGGGGTCATGCCCTCCACCCCCAGCTTGCCCTCTTTTCCCGGGGCCGCCTTCCGGCGCTCCTTGCCGGGGATATCGGGAATATAGGCGTGCTTCAGATACTTTCCCGGAATGGCGCTTTTGATATGGTTGCGGATAACGAAGCCCGCGCCGTCGGGGTCCGTAAACACAATCAGCCCCTGCTTTTCCGCCACCCGGCGCAGAAGGGCCATCTGTTCCCTGTTTTTGAAAATACCGAATCCGGAGGTCTCAAAAATCGCCGCGTCCACGATCTGGCTCAGGGTATTCTTGTCATACCGGCCCTCCACCAGGATGGCCTCCTGAATTCTAACCATTTTTCGCCTCCCGGGCAATGCTCAGAAGCAGCAGCTCCAGGAGCCGCTGGGGGTCGTCATAGGAGGTTTTGATCTTATAGTCCGTTTCCAGCACCAGCTCGTTGGCCTTCTGGCAGAAAGCGGCGCTGAACCGCCGGGCAGCCTCCATGGTCTTCCGGGCGGGATAGTCCGGCAGGCCGCAGAGCTTTTGAAGATCGCCGGAATTTTTGCGGTTGTCCAGCAGCGTCCGGGCAGCGCCCAGGCGCCGGAAATGGCTGCCCACCGCGCCCAGGATCGCCAGAGGCTCCTGCTGCATTTTCAGCAGCTGCTGAAGCTTTAACAGCGCCTCGTCATAATGGCCCGCGCTGAGCATGTCCGTCATCTGAAAAACGACGGCGTCCAGCACCGGCTCCGTCACCGCGTCAATATCCGCCTTGCAGATGGTATCCGAACCGGAATAGGCGCAGATTTTTTCGATCTCCCCCAGAAGGGAGGTCATGGTGCCGTCCGTAATGTCAATGAGATAAGCGCACAGCTCCGTGGAAATGCGCTTCTGGTGGGCGGCAAAGTGTCTGGTCAGCCAGGCGATCAGATCCCGCTGGTCCTGCTTGGCAAATTCCACCGCAAGTCCGCTTTTCTCAATGCTCTCCCAGAGCTTTTTCATCCGCTTGTCCGGCTTCCAGGGGCAGGAGGTATAGACGAAAACCACCGTGCAGTAGTCGGGAATATCCGACAGCACCGCCGCCATCCGGTCCCGGTCCCCCTCGTTCATTTTGAAGAGGTCAATATCCTCCACCTGCACCAGGGTCGCTTCCGCCATCATGGGCAGATTCTCCACCGCCTCGGAGAAGGCGGTCAGGTCAAAGGTCTCCGGATTGAAGCGGTGGTAGTTAAAGGATTCCGTCAGAGGGTCCAGGAGAAGCTTTTTCAGCTGGCCCAGATAATGCTCCAACAGGAAGGTTTCCTCGCCGAAGAAAATATAAAGTCTTTCCGGATTTTTCTCCCGGATATGGGTTTTCAGCAGCTGCAATTCGCCGCCGGACGCCTGCTTCTTGACCACGGCGTTACCTCCTGATGATAATGGTTCCTTCCTGATCCGTGCGGCGGACGGTGCATCCGGCCTGTTCCAGCCGGTCCAGCACCTCCTGGGTGGGGTGGCCGTAGTGATTCTCCCCCACGCTGATAAGCGCCAGCTCCGGCTGTACCGCGTCCAGAAGGTCCTGGCTGGTAGACGTTTTGGAGCCATGGTGGCCCACCAGCAGAATGTCCGCCGAGATGGAATGCTCTCTGACAAGACGCCGCTCCCCCGCCGCGTCCAGATCGCCGGTAATCAGTATAGCACAGTTTTCCGTTTCAAACAAGATAACCATACTGTTTTCCTGGTCCTTATTACCGCCGGTATAGGGGTAGAAACGCAGGATTCCCGCGCCAAAGGGCAGCTCGCAGTCCTCCGTGACCACGAATCCTCCGGGCAGCAGCTCCGAAGGGCCGGGAAGAATGGCCCCTTCCGCCGGAATCTGGGTCAGGAAATTCTCCGCGCCGCCAAAATGATCCCGGTCAAAGTGGGTAAACAGCAGCAGATCCAGGTCGTAGAAATTCTGGCTTCTGAGCATCTGCCATGCCTTGTCGGCGGAGACCGTATCGGAATAGCCGCCGCAGTCGATCAGGGCGCTCTCGCCCCTGCTTTGCAGCAGCAGGCACTGGCCCTGCCCCACGTCCAGCACCGTCAGACGGCAGTCGTCCGTCCTGGGGCCAAGGCCCCAGAGCACCGTAATGACCGCCAGCGAAACCACTCCCGCCGAGGCGCAGAACCAGCCGCCGCGCCGCCCGAATACGCGCCACAGCACAATCAGAGCATAAACGCCCGCCAGCCAGTAAACCACATAGGGATTGCAGGTATAAACCGCCGCCATGGGCAGCTTTGAAAGGCCCCCGGCAGCCCAAAGCACCAGTCGGATGGGCCAGGCGGTAAGCCACCCCAGAGCCGTACCCAAAACCGGGAAAATGGGTCCCAGAATACAGACCAGCAGGATGCCGCCGAAGAGGAAGGGCAGCAGCCAGAGGATCAGGAAATTGGTCACGGGGGCAATGAGACTGGCCGTGTCGAAATAGTAGACGGACACAGGGAGCGACAGCGCCGTGGCGCTGAGACTGACCGCCAGAGAATCCGCCAAAGCCTTTCCTTTGGGCAGCTTCTGAAACAGCCGGGAAAGCCCTTCGGAAATGGGCCGCTGGAACAGCAGGATCCCCAGCACGCAGAGCACCGACAGCTGAAAGCCCGCCGCGGCAATCACAAAGGGATTGCCCAGCAGAAGCCACAGCACCGCAAAGGCCCAGGCCGTCAGGGGATCATAGCTTCGCCGGGTCAGCCGGGACAACACCAGCAGGGCCGCCATCAGGCAGGCCCGGACCACGGAAGGGGTGCCGCCCACCATGGCTCCAAACAGAGCCAGCAGCGGAACGCCGATCAGGAACGCGGGCCAGGGGCGTTTTGCGCAGAGCAACCAAAGAAAGCCAAAGAGAATGGCCACGTGCAGCCCGGAAACCGCCACAATATGACGGATGCCGCTGACCCGCAGGGCCGTTTCCTCCGCATAGGAGAGGTCCGCCGTATCCCCCAGCAGCAGCGACTTGGCAAAGGCCGCCGTGTCCTCCGGGAAGCAGTCTTCCACGGCCGCTTTGGCCGCGGCCCCCAGGCGCTGGGGCAGATAACGCAGGCTGTTTTCCTGCCCCGTTTCAATGGAGACATCCCCTTTGGGGCTTACCAGGGCAAAAATTCCCCGGCCGGTATGGATGGTATTCTCCTTGGAGCCGCCGGGCAGGGTCACTTGTATTTTAAAGAAACCGCGCAGCACGTCTCCGGCTTTTGCGGTCTGGCCCTCCCCCAGGTAAGCCCGGACGGAATAGCGCCTGCCGCCGGATTCCATTTCCGCCCTGACGCTCTGGCCGTACTGCCCCGGCACGCTGTCCGCCTGGGCGACCAACGCTGCGGGAAGGGTCTGCCCATCCAGGGAGAGCAGCGGTGTGTAGTACGTTCTTTGCAGGCAGAGCAGCAGTCCGCTGCCCAGGGCCATCCCCAGCAACACCGCCGCGGGATAGCGCACCCACCGGAAACGCCCGGACAGCCACACCGCGGCGGTTCCCAGCAGGAGCGTCAGGCCCAAAAGCACCATGCTGCCGTCCCACAGCCGCCAGAGAAGCAAGGCGCAGCTCAGGGCCACGCCTATGGAAAACCAGAACAGTCTGCGCATGCCGCCATCTCTCTTTCGCAAAAGGCGCAGCCGGTTGGGGCTGCGCCTTCAAAGATTTAGTTATACCTTCCGGGAAACGAAATCGTCCACCAGAGCCAGGGCGTTGTCCACCTTGATGGGGTCCTTGCCGCCGCCCATGGCGCTGTCGGGCTTGCCGCCGCCGCTGCCGCCGCACTCGGCGCAGACCAGCTTTACCAGCTCGCCGGCCTTGATGCCCCGGGCCACAGCTTCCTTGCCGCAGACGGCCAGGAAGGTAGGCTTGTCGTCCTTGACGGAGGCCAGAACCGCAACCACTCCAGGCTCCCGGTCCCGCAGCATATCGCCCATCTGGCGCAGCTTGGCGGCGTCCGCCTTGGGCAGCATAGCGGTCATGACCTTCAGGCCGCCGATCTCATGGGCGCCGAACAGGAACCGCTCGGCATCGCCCGCGGCCTCCTTGGCCTTGTACTGCTCAATGACCTTGCGCAGCTCCTTGATCTCGTCCAGATGGCTTTGCAGCTTTCCGGCCAGCTCCATGGGCTTGACCTTCAGGCGGCCCGCGGCCTCGGACAGCAGCAGCCGGTTGGTCTCCAGCTTCTTCAGGCACAGCTTGCCGGTATATGCCTCGATCCGGCGGACGCCGGAGGCAACGCTGCCCTCGCTCTCGATCTCAAAGGGGCCGACCTTGGCGGTATTGTCCAGGTGCGTGCCGCCGCAGAACTCCACGGAGAAACCACCCATGTTGACCACACGGACCACATCGCCGTACTTCTCGCTGAACAGAGCGGTAGCGCCCAGCTTCCTGGCCTCTTCAATGGGCATCTCCCGGGTGACGATGGGGTAGCCCTCCAGGATGGCGTTCTGGACAATGGAATTGACCTTGGCCAGCTCTTCCCGGGTCATGGGCGCGTAATGGGTAAAGTCGAAGCGCAGATAGTCCGGCTCCACCAGAGAACCGGCCTGGTGTACATGGTCCCCCAGGACGCTGGAAAGGGCCTTCTGCAGCAGGTGGGTGGCGGAGTGGGCCCGCATGATGGCCTTCCGGCGCTCCACATCGATGGAAGCGCAAACAATGTCCTCCACGTGGATAGCCCCCCGGTTCAGCTTGCCGTAGTGCAGGTATTTGCCGCCCTTGTCCTTCTGGACGTTTGTCACCTCAAAGCGGCTCTCGCCCAGCATGATAACGCCGTGGTCGGCCACCTGGCCGCCCATTTCGGCATAGAAGGGAGTCTTGTCCAGCACGATAATGCCGCTTTCGCCGCCGGAGATAGCGCCGGAGACCTCCTCGCCCACGCAGATGGCCAGGACCTTGGCCTCGCAGTTGAACACATCGTAGCCCACAAACCTGGTGGGGGTGTTGTCCAGGCCCAGATCAATGCCGGCCCAGGCCAGATCGCCCAGAGCCTTCCGGGCCTCCCGGGCGCGGACCTTCTGCTCCTGCATCAGCTTCTCAAAACCGGCCTGATCCAGGGTCATATCCTCGTCGGCCACCATTTCCAGGGTCAGGTCAATGGGGAAGCCGTAGGTATCGTACAGCTTGAAAGCATCGGCGCCGGAGAACTCCGTCTCGCCCTTGGCCTTGTGCTCAGCAAGCATATCGGCGAAGATCTTCATACCGCCGTCAATGGTGCGGGCGAAGTTTTCCTCCTCCACCTTGACCACCTTGGTGATATAGGCGGCCCGCTCCCGCAGATAGGTATAGTGGCTCTCGTTCTCGTGAATAACGGTCTCCACCACCTGATACAGGAAGGGATGGTTCACGCCCAGGAGCTTGCCGTGACGGGCGGCCCGCCGCAGCAGGCGGCGCAGCACGTAGCCCCGGCCCTCGTTGCTGGGCAGCACGCCGTCGGCGATCATAAAGGTGGACGCCCGGATGTGGTCGGTAATGACCCGCAGGGACACGTCCATCTTGACGCTCTGGCCATAGCTGGCCCCGGTGATCTCCGTGACCTTGTTGGTGATGTTCATAACGGTGTCCACATCGAACAGGCTGTTCACATCCTGGCACACAACGGCCAGACGCTCCAGGCCCATGCCGGTGTCGATGTTCTTCTGGGCCAGCTCCGTATAGTTGCCGTGACCGTCGTTGTTGAACTGGGAGAACACGTTATTCCAGACTTCCATATACCGGTCGCAGTCGCAGCCCACGGTGCAGCCGGGCTTGCCGCAGCCGTACTTTTCGCCCCGGTCATAGTAGATTTCAGAGCAGGGACCGCAGGGACCGGAGCCGTGCTCCCAGAAGTTGTCCTCCTTGCCGAAGCGGAAGATCCGGTCGGCGGGTATGCCCACTTCCTTGTTCCAGATGTCGAAAGCCTCGTCATCATCCACATAGATAGAGGGGTACAGCCGGTCCTTGTCCAGACCAACGACCTCGGTCAGGAATTCCCAGCTCCAATGGATGGCTTCCCGCTTGAAGTAGTCGCCGAAGGAGAAGTTGCCCAGCATCTCAAAGTAGGTGCCGTGGCGGGCGGTCTTGCCGATGTTCTCGATGTCGCCGGTACGGATGCACTTCTGGCAGGTGCAGACCCGGTGGCGGGGAGGCTCCACCTCGCCGGTGAAGTAGGGCTTCATAGGCGCCATGCCGGAGTTGATCAGCAGCAGAGAAGCGTCATTCTGAGGGATCAGGGAAAAGCTGGGCAGGCGCAGATGGCCCTTGCTCTCAAAGAAGGAGAGGAACATTTCCCGCAGTTCGTTTACGCCGTAAGGCTTTGTGCTCATGGTTTTCTAACCTCCATTTTTTCTGCAAAACAAAAACCCCGCCCCCGAATTTAGGGGCGGAGTAGAATTTACCCGCGGTACCACCCTAATTTACCCGGAAAACCCGGGCATCTTAGACGCTCTGTAACGGGAGCACCCGCCCCGGTCGTCCCGGGTAACGCCGGAAGTGGCGCGCAGCCGACCGCCGAAGGGCTCCCACCATTCCCTTCTCGCTAAAGGTGCCAAACGCTGCTTGGTTTCCGCATTGTCTTTGCATATCGCGGTTATTCTAACCACTTTTCCGGGGTTTGTCAATAGGAAAAAGCAAAAAATGGGCGTTTTCGCGCGGGGGTTGATCTGGGCTTTCTTCTCCCCCGAAAACTGCCTCTGGAAAAATGCGCGGCAATATGGTATATTTGGCGCGAAGGAGGGATGCAGCGGTGCTTGTTTATATGTCGCTTATGGATTCAACGGACGACCGGACAAAATTTGAACGGGTCTGCCAGAGCTACAAGGGCCTTATGTTTTACACCGCCAACCGCGAAAGCTGCTCCTTTTATTGCGTGCGGGCCTGTCCGCACGCTTTCCGGGGCTTAAGAACACATTAAGTTTTCTTACTTACGCTCCAAACAGCTTGATTTATGTCTCAAAACATGGTAAAGTTAAAGCATAACAATTTGATACAGGTGAAATTGTTGAGCATATTCCATTTCTCCACGCCGCTGAACAGGAGGTTATCGAACATGAAAAAAGCGCTTGGAATGATACTCGCCGTGATTTTGCTGCTTTCCGCTTTCATTCTGGGGACCACCGTTTTCGCGGCGGATGATGACGCCGCCGGGATCCGGGCGACGCCTCCTGAGAAGCTTGCGGGGCGGAACCTGAAAATTTCCGTTTTGAATTACACGTTTGACGGCGCGGAAACGATCCCGCTGAACGGCGGGAACTATGCTTCCGTCACACTGTACGATCTGGCGGACGTTACCATTGACCTGGACGGGAAAACCGTGGCTTTGAAGGACGCTCTGGGGGAAAACAGGATCTCCGGGGACGAGCTGGTTGCCCTGGCCCGGCTGGACGCGGCCCAGGGCGTTTGCAATGAGGCGGCGAGATCCAAAAACGGCCTGACGGAATTTACTTACCATTACCCGGAATTCAGCCTGCACTGCGTCTACGACATCTACGAAACGCCCGACGGAAAACAGCATCTGATAAAAGACCTTTCCCTTTACGGCGCAGAAAACACGCCGGAATACTCCTACGCCTTTGACAAGGACGGGCAGCCCATCGACTATGAAGACTGGGGGCTGGATTTTCAGGTCGCGGAAGCAAACTCCGAGGGAATGGTTCTGAAATGCACCCAGTCCGGCGGCCAGCAGGCCGGGACTTTGGAGCTGGAGCTGGCGCTGCTTTCCAGGGTCGGCGGAGATCCCAGTGAATATGCGCCGATCGAGCCGGTCATCCCAAAGGTCGAGACCGCGGCCGGGATCCATATGGACGGCGTTACGGAACTATCCTTTGATTTTGAAAAAATATATGGAGCGCTGCCCGCCGGGGATTACGAATTGACCCTTCAGATCGCCGACCGGTATGAAAAGGACGCGCTTCCGGCGCTGACGCGCAAATACCACGATATACAGTGGTACAGCGTTCCCTTCACGGTCCTGTGATCCGGGCGGCTCAGGTTGAGGAGAGATCCCCCGCGAAATATGCTTTCGCGTGCAGGTTACGCGGATAACCTTTGACATATTGTCCTGTTTCGGATAAAATAACAGCGTCAGCTGACAGGGGTGCGCATACCCATGCCAACTGACGCTGTAAAACACATACCGGCAGGAGGGAATGTTATGGAGCAGCGTGTGCGGATCCGCGATATCGCGGAGGAATTGGGACTGAGTACGGCAACGGTTTCCAATGTGATCCATGGCAAGACAAACAAGGTTTCCGACGAAACCGTCCAGCGGGTAATGGCTCTGCTGGAGCAGCGGCAGTATATCCCCAGCATGGCCGGAATATTGCTGGCACAAAACCGCTCAAAAATCATTGGCGTCTTCATCCATGACCACGAAAAATACGAGGGGCATACCTTTGAGGATTTTTTCATTTCCTCCTCGCTGAACTGCCTTTCCACTGAGATCGAAGCCAGCGGACAATTCATGATGGTGAAAAAAGCCAAGTGCGCCGGGGAGATCATCCAATTCGCGTCCATGTGGAACATGGACGCGATCGTGGTTATCGGCTTCTGCCATCAGGATTATACATACCTGCGCAACCACATGAGGATCCCCTTCGCGGTTTACGACGGCTATTGCGCCCATCCGGAGCGGATACTGAACCTGACCCTGGATAACATCGGCGGCGGGTATCAGGTGGGCTGCCATCTCCGGGAGCTGGGACACCGGCGCGGCCTGTGTATTGCGGATAACGCCGTCTGCGTGGATCTGGAGCGGTTTCAGGGCTTCCGCAAGGGATTCGCACCCGGGGAAGCGGAGCTGCTGGTGATCCCCATGCAGAAGGAGGAAAGGCAGGCATTTTATCGGGATCATCTGGACCGATTTCGGCAGGTATCCGCCGTCTTCGCGGTATCGGACTACTACGCCGTTGATCTGATGCACTTTCTGACCGGGCAGGGATTTTCCGTTCCGGGGGATATTTCCATTGCGGGCTTTGACGATACGCCGATATGCGAAATGGTGCGCCCGGCCCTGACCACCGTCAGACAGGACGGCGCTCTGCGCGCGAAAATCGCCGTTGAAAAGCTGCGGGAGCTGCGGGAAGGAAACCCTGTCCGTGCGGAAATTCAGCTTCCGGTTTCCCTGGTGGCGCGCGGCAGCACAGGTGCGCGAAAAAACAGCACAAAATCCCCGGCAATTTTTTGTCAACAGTTACGTGGTTAACCTTTGCGTTTTCGCCTTTCGGGACTTACAATATGAGCAAACGAACCGGGAGGTGTATTATGAAACCAAAGGATGGCTTTTTTAACCAGGTATGTACCCTGGCTGTTCCCGTTGCTTTGCAATCCATGCTGCAATCCTCATTCAGTATGATCGATCAGATCATGATTGGGCAGCTGGGCGAGGTCAATGTGGCGGGCGTGGGATTGGCCGGGAAGTTTGCTTCCATTTATTCCGTGGTGATCTCCGCCATCGGCGCAGTCGCCGGGATCATGATCTCCCAATATCTGGGACAGAAAAACAGGCGCGAGGTCCGGCGGAGCTTCTTTGCGAATCTGCTGCTGGGCGCCGGTATCGGGGGAATCTTTACGGTGATCTGTATCCTGTTCCCCACGGGAATTATGGGGGCTTATACGATGGACGCGCGGACCTGCCGGGCCGCGGCGGAATATCTGACCTTGATCTCCGGGACCTTCGTTCCCATGGCCGGGGCAACGCTGCTTTCCACGCTGCTGCGCTGCCAGGAAAAGCCCCGGCTGCCCCTGTATGCCAGTATCGCGGCGGCGCTGCTGAATACAGGTCTGAATTATATTCTGATTTTCGGAAAGCTGGGGCTTGCGCCCATGGGGATAAAGGGCGCGGCCATGGCCACGGTCATTTCCCAATACGCCAATTTTCTGCTGATGCTGTTGATGCTTCCCCGGAAGCTGCTTGCCCGGAAAGAGGAAGAGCTCCGGGGAGCCGGGATGGTCCGATTCAATTGGAGGCAGTATTGGTCCATGCTGCTGCCGCTGCTGGTATGCGAGGTCATGTGGAGCCTGGGAGAAAATGTCTACGCGGCAATCTACGGACGCATGAGCACCGATGCCAGCGCCGCCATGACCCTGACAAATCCCGTCCAGGGCATTGTGATCGGCGCGCTGTGCGGTCTTTCCCAGGCGGCCAGCGTGATCGTCGGAAAGCGACTGGGCAGCGGTGAGACCGAGGACGCGTTCCGGACGTCGAAAAGGCTGCTGCTTTACGGAGCCGCCGGATCGGTAATTCTTTCCGCCGTGGTAGTCTTACTCAGCGGGATCTATATGGACATCTATCAGGTGGAGGAAGCGGTCAAAGCCATGACCCGGCAGATCCTTTTCGCCTATGCGCTGATCGCCCCCTTCAAGGTACTGAATATGATCCTCGGCGGCGGCATTCTGCGCAGCGGCGGTCAGACAAAATATGTTATGTTCATTGATGTGATCGGCACATGGTGCTTCGGTGTGCCTCTGGGACTGCTGGGCGCGTTTGTTTTGAAACTGCCTGCCGCATGGGTCTATTTTCTCCTGTCATTGGAGGAATGCATCCGCTTTGGGATCTCAATGGCTGTATTCCGCAGGAAAAAGTGGATGTGCCGTCTGGAAGCCGGCGCTCAATAACAGGGGTATCTTGCTTGTACGGGCGCGGGAACGGCGCTGCCCGTAGGGAAGTATCCTGACAGCATAGATCCGCATAGAAAAGGGTCTGCCGCGAGAAATGGATCCCGCGGCAGACCTTTTTCGTTTCTTTCATGGCTGCGCCGCGCAGCCATGCCTGGGCGGTGCAGCCTTATATCTTGCTTTCCAGCCAGCGGAGCATCTCTTCCCGGCCCTCGTCGGTCAGAGGGAAGTCTTTCTCCTCCTCCATGGTGCTTTTCTCATAGCAGAAAAGGCCGTGCCAATAGGCGGCGTGCATGATGGAGTTGGCGTAGTCCACCTCTTTTGGCGTAGCCATGACCACCTCCGGAACCACCCGGAAGCGGAACAGGCCCTTGGAGCCGGTGAAGATATTGTTCATGGCGAAGGTATGCAGGGTCGGAAGAAAAATCAGGCTTTCTTCTTCCATGTTATTCCGCCATCAGGCTTTCCATTTCGTCCAGCAGCTCGCCGAAGAGCTTCAGGGCATCGTTGACAGGCTCGGGACTGGTCATATCCACACCGGCACCCTTCAGCAGATCAATGGGGCTCTTGGAGCAGCCGCCGGACAGGAAGCCCAGGTAATCCTTGACGGCGCTCTCCCCTTCCCGCAGGATCCGGCGGGACAGGGCAATGGCAGCGGAATAGCCGGTCGCGTACTGGAAGACATAGTAATTGTAGTAGAAGTGGGGAATTCTTGCCCATTCCATGGCGATCTGATCGTCCACCACCATATCGTCGCCGTAGTACAGCTTGCAGAGCCTTGCGTACTCGGCGCTGAGCATATCGGCGGTCAGGGTCTGCCCGGCGTCCACAGCCGCGCCCATGAACTTCTCGAATTCGGCGAACATGGTCTGGCGGTAAATGGTGCCCTTGAACTGATCCAGGAAGTGGTTGATAAGGAACACCCGCTCCTTCTTGTCGGTGGTCTTCTTCAGCAGATACTCCATGAGCAGGGCCTCGTTGCAGGTAGAAGCCACCTCAGCCACAAAGATCACATAGTTGGAGTCGATGGGGTTCTGGTGCTTGTTGGAAAGGTAGGAGTGCAGAGCGTGACCCATCTCATGGGCCAGGGTGAACTGGCTGTCCAGGGAGCCGGAGTAGTTCAGCAGCACAAAGGGATGGACCGCGGTACCGGCGGAATAAGCGCCGCCCCGCTTGCCCTGGTTCTCGTAGACGTCGATCCAGCGGTTCTCAAAGCCTTCCTTCAGGATGGCCCGGTAGCCGTCGCCCAAAGGATACAGCGCGTCATACACAGTCTGCTTGGCCTGGGCAAAGGGGATCCTGGCAGGCTCATCCTTCAGCAGAGGAGTATAGACATCGTAGAAATGCAGCTCGTCCACGCCAAGCAGCTTCTTGCGCAGGCGGACATAGCGGTGCATCTTGTCCATGTTCTGGTGAACGGCCTCGATCAGGTTGTCGTATACGGACACGGGCACATTGGTGCGGTCCATGGCGGCCTCCCGGGCGGAACCGTACTTCCGGGCCTCGGCAAAGAACTTCAGCTGCTTGTTCTGGGCGTCCAGCAGACCGGCTGCGGTATTGCGCATGCCGTGCAGGGTGTTGTACAGATTTTCATAGGCGCTCTTGCGCAACACCCGGTCGCCGCTCTCCTCCAGGGGCACAAAGGTGCTCTGGCTCAGGGCGTGGGGCTTGCCCTGGCCGTCCACAGCGTCGGGATAGCGCATATCGGCGTTGATGAAGGAGCCGTAAACCGTATCGGGCGCGTTGGCCATTTCCCCCGCGGCGGCCAGCAGCCGCTCCTCGGCGGCGGACAGGGTATGGGCCTTTCTGCGGCGCTCGTTGTTCAGGTAGCGGCGGTAGCGCTCCAGGTCGGGGCAGGCCCGGTAGAAACCCTCCAGGGTCTCCTCGGGAATCACCATGATCTCCGGAGTATCGAAGCTGAACGCGGCGCTTATGCCGGTCAGCGCGCCCATAAGCTTGCCCACCATGGCCTGGTAGGTTGCGTTGCGGGTATCCTGGTCCGCCTTGCGCATGGCGTAATTCGCCAGCAGCTCCATCTGGCCGTCCACGTCCTCCAGCAGATGCAGGAAGGCACAGAGGGTCTCGCCGCTCTCGCCCAGCTTGCCGGCATAGGCGGCGGCCTCGTCCTTTCTTGCCGTCAGTGCGGAAAGGACCTGCTCCCAGGCTTCATCGGACACATACAGGTCCTCCAGCGCCCAGGTATCCTCCTGGGGGATCTCCTCACGGGAGCGAATGGTTTCGGAATTCGACATACAAAACCTCCATGAAATGAATTGTGAGCACATTATACCACACAATGCACAAATTTCCAATGGCATCCGCAAATATTCTTTACGTTGTATTTTTATGCAGAATATGGTATATTGTTCTGGGTGATTGTATGAAAAAACAGCTTTCGGGCATTTTTGCCCTTTTGGGGGCCACGGTGATCTGGGGCTCCGCTTTTATCGCGCAAAGCGTAGGCATGGACAAAATCGGTCCCTTTACCTTTCAGGCCGTCCGGTGCTTTCTGGCGGTTCTCTTTCTCTTCCCGGCTTCCGCCCTGTTTCCGGGCAAGAAGGACTTCTGGGAGAGCTGGAAGGATCCGCAGCTATGGAGATCCGGCCTGATCTGCGGGCTGGCCCTGTTCGTGGCCAGCAGCTTACAGCAGGTTGGGCTGCTCTACACGGACGCCGGCAAAGCGGGCTTTCTCACGGCCATGTACATCGTTTTCGTGCCCTTTCTGGGGCTGTTCGTAGGGCAGAAGCCTGGGCGGAACGCGGTTATCAGTCTGATCCCGGCGGTAGCGGGACTGTATCTGCTCAGCTGTACCTCCGTCAGCGGCATCAACAAAGGGGATATTTTGCTGCTGCTCTGCGCCGTGGCTTTCTCCGTTCAGATCCTCCTGATCGGCAGGCACTGCGCCGGGCTGGACGGCGTGAAGCTGAACTGCGTCCAGGCATTGGTGGTGACGGTGCTCTCCGTGCCCTTCGCCCTGCTGACGGAGATCGTTGACGGCGCGCTGGTCCTCTCCTGCTGGCTGCCCCTGGGATACGCGGGCGTACTCTCCATGGGCGTTGCCTACTCCCTGCAAATCGTGGGCCAGAAGCGGGTGGCCCCGGCGGCGGCGGCCCTGCTCATGAGCCTGGAATCCGTCTTTGCCGCCCTCTTCGGCTGGCTGCTGCTCCACGAGACCATGACAGGAACGGAAATGCTGGGCTGCGCCCTGGTGTTTTCGGCGGTGGTCATCTCCCAGCTGCCGGAAAAGCGCTGACAGGCGGCGTCCCGCCGCCATAGCACAACACGGAGGGACACCCAAAAAGGGCATCCCTCCGCTACTCTTATTTCCCGGTGGACCCGAAACCGCCGGTGCCCCGGTCGGTTTCGTCCAGGGTGTCGGCTTCGTAATAATCCGGCTGGATAATAGGCGTCACCACCAGCTGGGCAATGCGGTCGCCGTTGGCCACAGTACGGGTCTCGCTGCCGTGGTTGTGCAGGGCGATCATGAATTCCCCCCGGTAGTCGCTGTCGATCACACCGACCTTGTTGGCCGGGGCCAGGTCCTGCTTGCAGGCCAAGCCGCTGCGTGCGTATACCAAACCCACATATCCCTTCGGAAGCGCCATGGCCAGCCCCGTAGGGATGAACACCGTCTGCCCCGGAGCGATTGTAACTTTTTCCTCCAGGCAGGCGTACAGGTCCGCACCCGCCGCCTCCTTCGACCCGAAGCTGGGCAGCACCGCGCCGGGGCGCAGCCTTTTGACCGCTACTTTTTCCATTCCTTCAAGCCCTTTCCTTCCGCCTGCCAGTCCTCCCACAGAACAATGCTTCCCGAGGCCAGCGTCGCGGGCATATCGATGAGTCTCTGATTTTCCGAACCCCGGAAACGCAGAGCCAGATTCTTTTTCTCCTCCACAAAGGGACCGTCCACCAGCACATCCAGGTAGCTCAAAAACTCCCGGGTAACGGTCCAGTCCCCCAGGGTATGGGACGTGATCTTCTCAAAAAGATAGCCGGAAAAGGCCCAGATGCTTTTGTTGGGGTAGGTCTTCTTCACCTGCCGCAGCAGCTCCACAATGGGTCCCTGGTTCTGAGGCTCAAAGGGTTCGCCTCCCAGCAGGGTCAGGCCCTTAATATAACCAGGCTTCATCATGTCCAGAATGGTCCGGATGGTCTCCTTGGTAAAGGGCTGGCCGTAGTCAAAAGCCCAGGCCACCTCATTGAAGCAGCCCTTGCAGTGGTGGGTGCAGCCGGATACAAAGAGACTGATGCGCACCCCCGGCCCATTGGCAATATCGCAGTTTTTAATGGTGGCGTAGTTCATTTTGCATCCTTCTCTTCGTTCATTTTTGTACTATCCGCCCCGGAATCCGGGAACTGGGTCCGGTACTCGTCCCACAGCTCCGTGTGATTCCGCCTGCGCAGGCCCCGGCGGACCAGGCGGCGGATGGTATCATAGATGACGGCGAACAGGGGCACGCAGATAATCATGCCCACCAGGCCCCACAATCCGCCGAACAGAATAATGGCAAACATGACCCAGAAGCCGGAGAGGCCCGTCCGGTTGCCCAGTATCTTGGGCCCGATAACATTTCCGTCCAGCTGCTGCAAAATCACGATCCAGATCAGGAACCACAGCGCCTTAAGCGGGCTATCAATCAGGATCAGAAGTGTGGCGGGCACCGCGCCGATCACGGGGCCGAAGAAGGGAATCACGTTGGTCACGCCAACCAGCACGGAAACCAACAGGGAGCTTGGAATCCGCAGAATGGTACAGCCGATATAGCACAGCACGCCCACAATGGCAGAATCGATGATTTTGCCGTCAATAAAGCCGCCGAACATCCGGTCGATGAAATCCACCTCATCCAGGATCAGCTCCGCCCACCGGTCGGAAAACATGCTGCGGACAATAAGCTTGGCCTGCTGGCCGAAGCGCTTGCGCCCATGGAGCACATAGATTGCAACGATCAGACCGATCAGAACATTGTATACAAACTTCAGCACCCGCCACACGCTGGTGCCCACATTGGTCACAAGGTTTGTGACCTGGGGGATCACATTGACCTGGACCCAGGTTTCAATATCCTGGAAGTACTTCTCATAATTGTTCCGGAAGAACTGGACTACCCGCTCGTCCTCACCGAAAGTGGCGATGGCCCAATTCATAAGCTGCTCCGCCTTGGCGGGCAGCGCGTTCCAGACCGTGACGATGCTCTCCACCAGCTGGGGCACTACCATAGTAATCAACGCGTACACCACCAGGATGCCCACCAGCAGGGAGAATACCACCGCGAAGGCATTGGCAAACCGCCGCAGCTTTTTCGGCAGCCGCAGCTGGAAAAATGCCTCCAGGGAGTTGCACATGGGCCGCAGCAGATAGGCCATCACGCCGCCATAAATAAAGGGCGCCAGAATGGTACTCAGCTGGGTAATTACCCGCCCAACACCCTGGAGCCGGAACAAGAAGAAGAAAAACAGCACGCTGAGGCTGATAGCGCCGAAGCCTGCCAGCATGGAATAAAAATATTTCTCCTTATTGGGGTCTCTGTGTTTTTCCTTATCGGGTTCTTTCATCCGCCTCAACTCATTTCCAAAACGTTTTTTATCAGTATAACAGTCTCCGCCTCTTTATAAATGAACAAAATATGAACATTTCAGAATAGACGTTTACCCAATTGTTTACAGTTTCTTTATGCCTCGGAAACCCAAATGACCTTGCCATTTTTGTTTTCTTGGGGTAAAATAATAAAAAAAGACTTTGAGGAGTGGTTTTATGCCCTACTATTACGGCTTTGACTGGACCTATATCGTCCTGGTCCTGCCCTGTGTAATCTTGTCTCTGTGGGCCAGCGCCAATGTCAACGGCACCTTCAAGCGTTACTCCCAGCAGTATTCCCGCCGGGGCCTTACCGGCGCCCAGGCCGCTGCCCAGGTGCTTTCCGCCAATGGCGTTTCCGGTGTGCGGATCGAGCGCGTCAGCGGCAATCTGACAGACCATTATGACCCCCGGACCAATGTGATCCGCCTTTCGGACGATGTTTACGGCAGCACCTCTACAGCGGCCATCGGCGTTGCCTGTCATGAAGCGGGCCACGCGGTGCAGTACGCCCAGGACTACACCCCCATCCGCATACGGGCCGCCGTCATTCCCGCAACCAACCTGGGCTCCAAGCTGGCTATGCCTCTGATTCTGATTGGCCTGCTGATTTCCTCCTTCGGAGACCTGTCCTATATGCTGGTGCACCTGGGCATTGCTTGCTTTGGCCTGTCCCTGGTGTTCCAGCTGGTAACGCTGCCTGTGGAATTCAACGCCAGCCATCGGGCACTGGTGGCCATTGAACAAACCGGACTTCTGACGGAAGACGAGCAGGACGGCGCCAGGAAAACCCTCCGCGCCGCCGCACTGACCTACGTCGCCGCCACGGCCACAGCCCTGGCCCAGCTTCTGCGGCTGATCGTCCTTTTCGGCAACCGCGGCAGCCGGAGACGGGACTAAAATTGCGTATTTACGAAGTCACAAAACGGACTCCGGAGCTGTTGAATAACAGGGCGGGCCTTACCCGCTGCTGTATATGAAAAAGTAGATTTTGCCATTGCCGCGCGGGTCATCAGGCCGGCGTGGCAATGGCATTTTCCATGCTCTTTTTCCGTTTCTATTGACTTTTTCCCGAAATATTCGTATAATGCTCCAAGTGTCTGAAAATAAGGAAAAGAGTGAATTTTTTGGAAGAACTAATTAATATGTATATGGAAATGGGCGTTTCTCCCGGCGTTTACGCCTATGGGGAAAAGGCTCTGGAGCGGCTGAAGGGCCGGTTTGCGGCCATTGACGCCGTTGCGGAATACAACCAGGCAAAGGTCCTGAACGCCATGCGGAAGAATCGGGTGTCCGCCGCCTGCTTTACCACCACCACCGGCTACGGCTACGACGATCTGGGCCGGGACACTTTGGAGAAGGTCTACGCGGACGTGTTCCACACCGAAGCCGCCCTGGTCCGGCCCCAGATCACCTGCGGCACCCACGCTCTGACCGTGGCTCTCAGCGCCAATCTGCTGCCCGGGGACGAGCTGCTCTCCCCGGTAGGCATGCCCTACGACACGTTACAGGAGGTCATCGGCATCCGGGAAAGCCCCTGCTCTTTGAAGGAATACGGCGTTTCCTACCGGCAGGTTGACCTGCTGCCGGACGGAGCATTTGACTATGAGAATATCCGGAACGCCATCAACGAAAAAACCAAGCTCATTACCATCCAGCGCTCCAAAGGCTACGCCACCCGTCCCACCTTCTCTGTGGCCCAGATCGGCGAGCTGATTGCCTTCTGCAAGCAGTGCAAACCGGATGTTACCGTCATGGTGGACAACTGCTACGGCGAATTCGTGGAAACCTTGGAACCCTCTGACGTGGGGGCTGACATGGTGGTCGGCTCTCTCATTAAGAACCCCGGCGGCGGTCTGGCCCCTATCGGCGGCTATATCTGCGGCACGGCAAAATGCGTCAGCCGCTGCGCCTACCGTCTCTCCGCCCCTGGCCTGGGCCAGGAGGTGGGCGCAAACCTGGGCCTTATGAAGGACCTGTTTCAGGGCTTTTTCCTGGCCCCGACTGTGGTGGCCGGTGCGGAGAAGGGCGCCATTTTCGCCGCCAATCTGTATGAGCCGCTTGGCTTCAAATGCGTCCCCAACGCGGCGGAGGACCGCCACGACATCATTCAGGCCGTGGAGCTGGGCAGCGAAAAGGCCATGATCGCGTTCTGCAAGGGCATCCAGGCAGCGGCCCCCGTGGATTCCTTCGCCACTCCCCTGCCCTGGGACATGCCGGGCTACGACGATCAGGTCATTATGGCCGCAGGCGCTTTTGTCCAGGGCTCCTCCATTGAGCTCTCCGCCGATGGTCCCATCCGGGAGCCCTACGCCGTCTATTTTCAGGGCGGCCTGACCTGGTACCATGCCAAGCTGGGCATCCTCATGAGCCTGCAGGAAATGGTGAACGCAGGGCTGATAACACTATGAAACCATAAACAAAAGGCGTGACCGCGGCGGTCACGCCTTTTGCTATTGGTGGCTACAGTGCAAATACCAGATCGTCGCCGTCCAGTTCGTCCAGCTTTGTAAATCCCAGCGACTGATACAGCGCCTGCGCTTTCGCATTCTCCACTTCCGTGGACAGCTTGATCGGTTTTTCAGGGGCCGCTGTCTTTAGAATACGAATTGCCAGCTGTGCGGCGGCTTTTCCGTAGCCCTTTCCCTGATATCTCCGGTCAATGTAGTAGCTCCAGGAATACGCGTCTCCCTCCGCCAGCCATTTGCACAGGCTGATAAACCCGATGGGCACATCCTCCGCGGTACAGATGAGACAGGGGAAGTTTCTTTCCCGGAACAGATAGGCCCTGCCGATGGAAAACCCGGCAGGGTTTACAAGCTCCTGCTGTTCAGGCGTAAGCTCGCAGTCGAAAATCACGTAAACCAGATCCTCCTGTGTCAGGATCGGCCTGATTTTCACCTTGTCATTCCGCCAATGCGCACTGTCCAGCTTCTCCAAGCTTTCACGCAGCGTCATGGGAACGCCTCCTTTTCCTTCGCTTCTGTTATTTGGCTACAAAGCCAACCTTCTTATAAACCTTCCGCAGCGTCTTTTCCGCCACGTAGCTTGCTTTCTCCGCGCCAGCCTTATAGACCTGCTCCAGATAGGCCTTGTCCTTCATGATCCGGCTGGCCTCCTCCCGGATGGGACGCAGGGTCTCCACCACGGCTTCGCCCACGGCGGGCTTGAAAGCGCCGTAGCCCTGACCCGCGAACTCCGCCTCGATCTGCTCGAAGGTCTTGCCGGTACAGGCAGAATAGATTGTCATCAGGTTGGAAACGCCGGGCTTCTTCTCCTTATCATAGCGGACGCAGTTCTCCGTATCGGAGTCCGTAATGGCCCGCTTGAACTGGCGCATAATTGTCTCGGGGGTATCCATAAGGATAATGCGGCCGGTGTCCTCGTTCTCAGACTTGCTCATCTTGGCAGTGGGGTTGGTTAGGCTCATGATCCGCGCGCCGACCTTGGGAACGAAAGGCTCCGGCATTTTGAACACATCGCCGTAGATGCCGTTGAACCGGCGGGCAATGGTGTGGCACAGCTCCACATGCTGCTTCTGATCCTCGCCCACGGGCACCAGATCCGGCTGGTACAGCAGAATATCGGCAGCCATCAGACTGGGATAGGAGAACAGGCCGCCGTTGATGTTGTCGGCGTTCTTGGCGGACTTATCCTTGAACTGGGTCATGCGGCTCAGTTCGCCGAACATGGAATAGCACTGCAATACCCAGCCCAGCTCCGCATGCTGGTGGACGTGACTCTGGATGAACAGAGTGTTCTTTTCCGGGTCCAGGCCGCAGGCGATGTACTGGGCCAGCTGCTCCAGGGTCCGGCGGCGCAGGTCCGCGGGGTTCTGGCGAACGGTAATGGCGTGGAGATCGGCCATGAAATAAAAGCAGTCATAGTCGTCCGCCCGCTCGGCCCAATTTTTCACCGCCCCCAGGTAGCTGCCCAGGGTCAGATCTCCGGAGGGCTTAATGCCGGAAAGCATTCTCTTTTTCGGGGTTTCCTGTGTTGCTTCGCTCATAATAAACGCTTCCTTTTCCGTTTTTTTCATTCTACCATAGCAAAATTGGTTACGCAAGGGAATTCTCAAAATAAAAAAACGGCGCAGACCAGCTTTCAGGCCTACACCGACACTGCTTTTCACATTTTGAGAAGCTTTCTCAAAAATCCGGGCATGACAATGTAAGCTCGTTTCCAGGCCACCAAGCCCACACGAGCCACGCCGCAAAGGAATTGGAAACACGCAGCATTGCCATTACCTCCCCGATTTTTTCTTATCCTATCACCATCTTTTTGAAAAGTCAAGCGCTTTTGAATTGATTTCCGCGGCCCATTATGGTATACTCTATGCTAGATTTTTATGCAAAGAGGTAGATTCTATGGATTATCAAGCACTTGCCGCGCTTTTGTTCCCGGATGTCACCACCACCCCCGAAGAGCTGGAGGAGCGGTTTCCGCCGAGGAACCTGCCCGAAGGGGCGGTCGTCACCCGGATGGCCCCCTCTCCCACGGGCTTTGTACACCTGGGCAACCTGGTGCAGGGCATGATCTCCGAGCGGATGGCCCACCGGTCAAATGGTGTTCTGTTCCTGCGGGTAGAGGACACGGACGCCAAGCGGGAGGTCCCCGGAGCCGTGGAGGTTCTGATTGAATCTCTGAAGCACTACAATATCCACTTTGACGAAGGCGCCACCATGGACGGCGACTTTGGCAATTACGGCCCCTACCGGCAGCGCCAGCGGGCGGACATTTACCATGTATACGCCAAAAAGCTGGTATCCGAGGGCAAAGCCTACCCCTGCTTCTGCACGGAAGAGGAGCTGACCGCCATGCGGGAAAAGCAGGAGGCCAACAAGGAGACCACCGGCTACTACGGTCCCTACGCCATTTGGCGTGACCGGAGCATGGAAGAGGTCAAGGAGCAGCTGACGGCGGGCAATCCCTGGGTACTGCGGTTCCGGTCCGAAGGCTCCATCGAGCATCAGTTCAAGTTTGACGATCTGGTCAAGGGCAAGCTGACCATTACGGAGAACAACGTGGACCATGTGCTGCTGAAATCCGACGGCATTCCCACTTATCACTTTGCCCACGCCGTGGACGACCATCTGATGCGTACCACCCATGTGGTCCGGGGCGATGAGTGGCTGTCCACCCTGCCCTTCCACATCCAGCTGTTCCAGGCCCTGGGCTTCAAACTGCCCAAGTACGTCCACATCGGACCGCTGATGAAGATGGACGGCAATTCCAAGCGGAAGCTCTCCAAGCGGAAGGACCCGGAGCTGGCGCTGACCTACTACAAGGCAGAGGGCTTCTCCACCGCCGCCATGCGGGAATACCTGATGACCGTGCTGAACTCCAATTTTGAAGATTGGCGGCGGGCCAATCCCGACGCGGACATTGACACTTTCCCCTTCAGCCCCAAAAAGCTGAATCCCGCAGGGTCTCTGTTCGACTACGCAAAGCTCATCGACGTCTCCAAGAATGTCATTTCCCGCATGAACGCCGAGGATGTTTACACCCAGCTCACCGAATGGGCCAAGGAATTCCAGCCGGACTTTGCCGAAAAGCTGGAGGCCGATCCCGCCTATGCCAAGGCGATTCTGGCCATCGGCCGGGGCGGCAAAAAGCCCAGAAAGGACCTTGCCACCTGGAAGGACGCCAAGGAATATATGGGCTTCTTCTATGACAAATACCTGGAAAAGCCCGTCTTTGACGGGAAGTTTGACAAGACGGTCATTGCGGACGTACTGAACCGGTTCCTGGAGAGCTTTGACATGGCAGACGACTCCGCAGCCTGGTTTAATAAGGTAAAGGCTATTACGGAGGCCATCGGTTTTACCACTGATATGAAAGCCTACAAGCAGGATCCCGCGGCCTTCCCCGGCACTGTGGCGGATGTATCCACCTTCCTGCGTCTGGCCGTCACCGGCAAGACCAATTCCCCGGATCTGTACACCGTTATGCAGCTGCTGGGCAAGGACCGTACCGCAGCCCGGATCCAAAGCACTCTGGCGCAGCTGGGATAAGGGAAATCCCTTCGTAAATTTTCCCGGCCCGGACTATGACGGATTGACTTTTCCCGTCAAATTGACTATAATACAGGTATCAAAAAAACGCATTGGAGGCGATGTTATGGAAAAGAAAATCATTACCATCAGCCGTGAGTTTGGTGCCGGTGGACGTACCATCGGGCATATGGTCGCGGATAAGCTTGGGATTCCTTTCTATGACGGCAAACTCGTTGAAGATATCGCAAAAGAGTCCGGCTTCGCGCCGAAGTTCGTGGAAGAGCATTCCGAGCACTCCCCCAGCGGCAGTGTGTTCTCCTATGCCTTTGCGCCCCAGGGCGTGCCCGGCATTATGAACGGCCTGTCCACGGCGGACTATCTGTGGAACGCCCAGTGCAACGTCATTTTGCAGCTGGCTGAAAAGGGTCCCTGCGTCATTGTGGGCCGGAATGCGGACTACATCCTGAAGGACCGCCCCGACGCTTTGCACGTCTACGTCAGCGCCGACCTGGCTTTCCGTGAAAAGCATATCGTCGAGCGGTACGGTGAGACCGATAAAACACCTGAGCAGCGGCTGAACGAAAAGGACAAGCGCCGCCGGGTGAACTACCAGCACTACACCGGCCGCACCTGGGGTCAGGCCCAGAACTACGACCTGTGCCTGCGCTCCAGCACCCTGGGCTTTGACCAGTGCGCGGAGATCATCATCAACGCGGTAGAGCAGTCCAAGAAAAAGTAAGCGACATAAATCGATCCCGCAGCCATTTGGCTGCGGGACTTTTTTAGGCTCTATGTCAATAGTTGGGGTAGAGACAAAACGCAAATAATTGGGTTGTGCCGGAGGGAGTCGCTCCGGCACGATTTTTATGTATGGCAGAACAGAATTCTTTTTCTGAAATTTGAGAAGTTCCGCATACCGAA
>CAVLCF010000125.1:0-34323 GCA_963661735.1 bacterium
GAAAAAAGTAGACACCCACACTTTTGCGAGTGTCTACTTTCATTTTACAGGTACACTGCCGGGATCGGTGCGCGCATCTGTTTTATTTTACTCTGTCGCAGCGGAGGGTGACGCGCTGCTGGCCGCCGGGGGTGCAGGTGAAAAGGGTCAGGGCCCAACCGCCATCGGTCATCTGGGAGACGGCGTAGGGGTCCAGGATCTCCAGGCCGGCCACTACGTAATCAAAGACGTTGCCGTCCATATCCGTAAAGCGCACACTGTCCCCTGGGGACAGGTCCCGCAGGCGGCCGAAGTGGCTGGCGTAGTTGTGGGCGGCGATCACCATATTGTCCGTATAGGCCGAGCCGGTATAGCGGCAGGGGGCTGCCCGCAGGCTGGGATAGTCCCAGGTGCTGATTACCGGAAGCTCCAGCCCCAGGGCTGGGATGGACAGCATGCCGATATAATCCTTACCTCCGATCCGCGTCACGGGCATCTCCATTTCCGGGTTCAGTTCGTAATCCGGGATCCGAAGCTCTTTCTGGGTCTCGGAATAGAAGTCCCCATCCTGGGAAGGGGCGGACTCTGTCGGAATGGCTTCCCGCAGAACGCCGGCTATCCGGGCGGCGTTCTCCCCTGCCGCGTTGCTCTGGCGCAGATTGAAAACCGTCAGGCCCAGCGCGCCGAAAAGCAGCGCCGCGCCCAGGGCGACCAGGACGGAGGAAAGCTTACGCATCTTTCCGCCTCTTTTTCAGCACAAGTCCCGCAGCCAGCAGCACCAGGCCGGCGGCACAGAGCAGGGGTACGGGCCACCAGAGCTGGCCGGTCTGGGGCAGTTTGGTGCCCTTGTAGCTGTTAAGGACTATAAAGGTATCCCCCTCCGTTTTGACGGTACTGGTGTAGCCCGTTGGTTCGATCTCCCGCAGGGTCCAGACGTTTTCCTTGCCGTTCTTATCCCGGGCGGGCAGGCTCTCCCAGACATACTGCCACTTATTGGCGGCGGTCAGGGTCTGGGTATCGTAGACCAGGCCGTTGCACAGCAGCTCCACGGTAATGGAGGCGGGGCGCTTGTTGGTATAGCCGGTATCGTCCCAGCGCTTCTGGACACGGCGGGTGACGACGTCTGACTCGGGGTTGTAGGTATTGGTCAGCAGGAAAGCCTCTCCCTCCTGGCCCAGACTGACCAGATAGTGCTCGGGGACCTCCTCCGTCAGCTGCCAGCGGATCAGATGGCCGTCCGTATCGTATTTCGGCAGGTTTTCCCAGGTGTAGCGCCAGGAATTGTCCTTGGTCAGGGTAACGGTATCGTAGACGGCGCCGTCCTTCAGCAAATGGATGGTCAGCTCTTCGGGGCGGAACTCCTCCACATCTCCCTGCCAGAGCTTCAGCACCCGGCGGCTGACGGTCTCCGGGGTATCGGGGATCTCGGAGGTTATGTGCTTGGGCTGGGTAATGACCTTATAGGTCAGGGAACCGTCGGAATCCTTGCTGGGCAGGCTCACCAGGAAGGGGTCCGTGGTGTAGCTTTTGCCGTCAATGACCGCGGAGCTTCCGGCCACCAGATAAAGGCCGGTTTGCAGGTTTTCAAAATAGACGCTGCCGGTATCCAGGGTCTGCCCGCTCTTCAGGGGCTTCAGGCCGTCCTGCCGGGCATAGGCGTCCAGCGTCCGGGCCAGGTCCGCATACTGATCCTGGGTCAGGCCGTTGAGCTGGACGGGGTACTTCTGAAAATCCCCGGACGCCGTGAAGGTTCCCTGGGCGTCCACGCTTGCCACATAGTATATGGCAAAGGGAAAGCCCTCAACGGGTACGCCATTGTCCAGAAAATCCACCGTCAGGGCGCAGTCCCACCCCGTGTCGATGGTCTCCGCGCCAACTGCCAGAGGCAGCAGCCCCAGGGACAGGATCACGCACAGAAGGATCGCAAGAAAACGTCTAGTCTTCATCTTTCTCTCTCCTTTTCCCGCCGCCAGAGAGCAGCAGGATCACAAGAATCAGCAAAATCGGCGCGGCCACAACGGGGGCCACCAGCAAAGGCTCTACCTGCACCGCGTCTGAAACCACCCGGATGGTCTTGGCCTCCGGGGCATTGTCCGTCCTCCGTCCGCAGACCAGAAGGCGATGGGTATTGATGCCGTAGGGGGTGCATGTGACCAGGGTGCACAGGTCCTCCCCCTCCCGGATGGTCAGTTCCCCCGTCTCGGTCGGTTCCACAATGAGGATCTTTGTGACCTCATAGGTCAGCACTTCGTCCAGGGTCCGGATAACGAAGGTATCCCCCACCACCAGCTTGTCCAGGTTGGTGAACAGCTTGGCGCTGGGCAGCCCTCTGTGGCCGGATAGGACGCAATGGGTGCTCTTTCCGCCCACGGGGAGACTGGTCCAGTCCAGATGGCCCACGGCGACCTGGAGCACCGCGTCGTCGGTGCCGTGGTAAATGGGCAGGGACAGGTCGATATTGGGAATTTCGATATAGCCCATAATGCCGGTGCCGTCCAGATCCAAAAGGCTTTCGTACTGCTCCTTCTGGGCGGGGCTCAGCAGATAGGGGTTCTCCCGGCCGGGCAGGCTGCGGTTGTATTCCCGGGCCGCGGAGAGCATTTCGTCATATTTCTCTTCGTCCAGATTGCTTACCTGCTCGGCGTAGGACGTTACCGCCGCCGAGGCATGCATGCTGTTCCAGTAGTCGCTGACCGTGGGATACAGCAGCAGGGACACGCCCGCAAGGAATATGAGGATCAGGATCACGGTGGAGATATGCTTTTTCATACGCTTGCGGAAGTCTCCTTGCTGCTGCCGCCGGGCGGGAGACCCGCCCGGGGCAGCGAAAAAATTACAGATTAGGGTTACGCCTGCTCCATGCGCTTCTTGGTCACAAGCAGCACCGCAGCGCCCACGGCCAGGATGCCGCCCAGGACATAGAAGACGGTAGTGCCCACGCCGCCGGTGGAGGGAAGCTCGGCGCCGGTTTTGTTAAGGACCTTGACATCGGGGTTAGCAATCGAGTCGTTGCTGCCGTAGGTGACTTTGCCCGCATTGTCAATGACAATCTTCACAGGTTCTTTCAGCGCATTGTAGCCAGCGGGGGGAGTAGTCTCCTCCAGGTAGTAGGTATCGCTGTCCAGACCCTTGATGGCAAACTTGCCGTTATCCGGTGTGACGAACTTCGTTGCAGCAGCCTTATCCGTAGTCCACTCAGTGAAGCGGTAGCCTCCGTCAACAGCAGCGGCAACAGCGTAATAGCGGGTAGTGGTCTCGCCCTCCTTTACATCCTTGTACAGAATGAACTCCGCCTTAGCCAGAGCCTTCTCGCTTTTCACGCCATCTACCTCGACCATAGTGTACTTATAAACGTTGATCTCCCAAGTATAAGTCGTGGTCTTGCTGGGGACAGTGGTAGTCTTGCCATCCTCGCCGCAGGAAAGATGGCTCTCGTTGGGGTTGCCCTCGCTGCCGATCACAGCATTTTTATTGACCGTTGCGGTATAGCTGATGACAATTTTGTCATTCGCTTCCAGGGTATCACAGAAAGCCTGGGTAAATACCACCTCAAAGGTGCAGTCATCCGTCAGGCCAGTGCTCTTCACTTCATAGTCCTTCTGATCCACAAGCGTACCATTCAAAGTGATTCCAGTCACCTCGTTATACGTCAGGCCCGCAGACATTTTATCATGGAATACATAGTTTTCAGCGCCTGCCTGTGCGGTGATAGTGCTCTTGAAGTTCACGGTCTGGCCGATGTCGGCATCGTTCTTATCGCCATAAACACCGGGGGTAGAATCCTCTTCTACAGTCTTGACGTTAGTGGGGACTTCATTCTTTTCGCGAACCGTAACGCTGGGATTTGTGGTGTCCAGAGAGCACAGAGTACCCAGAGAGGAATCAACCAGATAATAACCTAACTGCAAGTTCCCAAAGATCAGCGTAGTAGTCTTCTCCTCACCTTCAACGGATGCCTTTTGAGTTCCCTGCCCCGAAATATTATTTTTCTTTGCATACGCCTGTGCCAATTTTGCAAATGCAACAACGTCTGCACCTTCAACCCAGGTCACATAACCCTGCTCATTTACATTCACATAGATGCCCTTAATCCCATTATCGTTGATGAATTCTTTCCATGCCTCGGTAGCCTTGTAGGAATATGCCTCCTGGCCCTCGGTGGAATTGTAGCTTTCCAGATACAGGATCTCATAGATGGTGTAGGTCTGGCCAACGACCGCGTTGTCAATGGTAATGCTGCCGTTTCCCGTTGTACCGGCTGCTGTGTCCGCAAACGCCGTTACGCCCAGGCCCATGGTGAGGACCAGAGCCAGGAGCAGCGCCAGGAATTTTGTTGCTTTTTCATGTCATTTACTCCTATCTTTCTTTCGTATTTTTGGGGCTTGCGCCCCGGGGGTATGGGAATCAAAAGGATGGGGGATCCCTCCTTCTGATCGCGCGGAAATAGATTACCAGGCATGCCGCCGCGATAAGCAGAATGCCCCAGGCCGCGAAGCCCGCCGTGCCGCTGCCGCCGGTTTCCGGCAGCCGATAGCCCGCGGTATTCACCGCCTGTATGGTTACGTCACCCTTCATGATGAACGTGCAGGAGCCGTCTTCCTCGGTCGGAAGAATGCTCGCCCCGTTCCTGAAGGACAGCGCGAAACCCTTGTGTTCGCCCTCCCAGATGGTCACCTGGGCGTTGTAGGGGATGGACAGCGGTTCTGTACTCTGCCCGTTGGACAGGGAAACCGTCTGCTCGACAGGCGATCCCCCATTTACCGTGTAGCTCAGTGAAGGAAAACGCTTCGGTTGTATCGCTGTTCTGAACCTTCTTCTCCAGCGTCAGTTCCCGAGGCTGGTACTGATTGGTCATGCGGACCACATTATTACCGTCCGCAGTCACCAGGGGGCTGCCGGAAACTGTGACCTTTCCGGCGGCATCCACATGGATCGTCACCGGCCCATCCAGGCCAATGCAGCCGCTGGGCACAGTCTTCTCCGTCAGCGTGTAGGTGCCGGGCAGCAGGCCGGTAATACTGAGCATTCCCTGGGCGTTGACCTGGAAGGTCTGCGTTGTGGACGGGGCCGCCGTGGAATTTACGGGCACAAGGACCCATTTCTGGGCATTGGTATTGTTGCCTTCCCAGAGCTGGATCTTTTGATCCTCCTGCAGGATTCCGGTATTAATGTCCATAACCGCGTTGCTCTTATTCAGCACCGCCACACGGGGCTTGAAGGTCAGAGAACCGTCGTCGTTCATCACCAGGAACCATTTCTGGTTGTCGTGGTCAGTAGGCGTGTAGTCATTGTCCCAGAAGTGGACCAGCGTACCGTTTTCCAGCTTGCCGCCGTCCAGGTCCAGCCACATGTTCTTCCCGTTGGTGCTGCCAAGGCAAAGGAAGCTGTAGGAGCCGTCAGACTGTCGGTAGACCCGGAATTGCTGGCTGGCTGCGCCGGTTTTCTTTTGCAGCTTGGCATCGTATTTGGCAGACCCGATATCCTGAGCCAGAACGTAGCTCTGGTCAGCGGCGGCGGCGATATAATACTCGCCTTTATCCACAACCTGTTCCGTTGCGGACGCCGGGACGGTATAGCTGCCGTCTTCGTTTTTCACAGCGTTGACCAGGCTGCCGGAGCTGTCCGCCAAAGTGAATTCTGCGCCGGAGAGAGGCTCCTTGTCCGGGTCCAGCTTTTGCAGCTGGAAGCCTACCGTATTCCGAGTATTGGTGAAGGTAACGGTGTTGGCTGCGTCTATAATCACCGTGCCGCTGGCAGCGGCCCCGTCATGGAGCACGCCGTTGACGGTGTTCGTGACGGTGTAACCGGCATCCACCGTTTCCGTAATGGTATAACGCAGACCATAGGGCAGGTAGTCAATCAGGATATACTCCCCTGCCCGCAGATTGAATTCATCGCCATCCCGGACGATCAGGTTGCCGCCCTGGGGTGTTCCGTCAGCATTGTAACGCGTGTAGGCATAGTCATCCAGAACAGGATTGCCATTGCTGTCAAAGAACTGAATTCGGAAGTTGAATTCCTTGTTGGGATCAGCCTCGCCCAGAACCTTTTTCTCGACCCGCAGCTGGGCGGTTTTCTGCTCGATATTCACGCCGCTTACGGAGGGCAGGGTGAAATTCATATGGCAGGTAGATCCGGAAGCGCCCCGCTCGGTGTAGAAGAAGGTCAGGGTGTGCTCCCCCGCTTTTCCCTTCTCCAGGTAATCCCAGAGGTTGACATACTCGCCCATGGAGATGTGGACGCCGCCGATATCGCAGACAAGCTTATCATCCAGGAACACCCACATATCGTCGTCGCCGAAGAAATAGTATTCCAGGGGGCCGATATAGTCCTCGGACAGCGTAAACGTCACAGCGTACTGCATGCCGAAGAAGCAGTTGTGGGCATTTCCATCATCACTTGGCGGGAAATTCAACGCTTCGCCCGACCATGTTCCGGATATTCCATCCACGCTGGCAAAGCCCTGATACCCGATCGTTGCCCCGCCGATATTGGGGTCTGTTCTGTCCGTTGCGTTGTCCAGGGGCCAGAAATCATTGGTCAGGATATTCTCATAGACTCTTGTGTCGGGCGATGGATGGAAGAAATCCTGCAATCCGTCTATGGACCCTACCCCGTTGACGCTGGCAGCGCTCAGCGTATAGGTATCGCCCACTTTCCGGAAGGTAAGGCTGCTGTTTTCATAGGGATGCTTTCCGTTGGCAAAGCCATCATTGAACAGCTTCGGCGCCACGATCCACTCATTATAGACGATCTTCCCATCGGACAGGCTGCTCGCCAGACCGAAGGTGCCGCCGGAACCCGTAGACGTGTTGTTCTTATTCAGGTAAACGTCGTCAAACTTATAGTTTGCCATACCGGTGCCGCAGTTGGCGTTACCAAAAGCCAGGACATCCCGATAGGATTTCCACGTGGTTTGTCCGTTTCGGCTGGTGCCATAGTTGCTCTCGCTGTTGATGCCGGTAATGCCGGTGCGCCATCTGCCATCCGCGTTCTGGCCGCTGGAGATATCGTAATCGTAGAAAGCGCTGGGGGTTGTGAAATCCGTCTCCTCGCAGTCATACACCAGACGCAGGCAGGTATTGTCCTTAATCAGGATAATATTATCTCCTGCTTTGCTCTCTCGCTCTCTCGGCTGGTAAAGTGAACATCACTGGGGGAATCGTAGATCGTCCAGTCATTGGAATCGGTACTTGTGGAGGACTTTCCATCCTTCAGGACCCACACCTGCGCCAATTCATAGCTGTCATTGTCGATCAGCTTATTGATATAGGCGGTATTTGGGGCCTTGACATACTCAAATCGGTTATTGGAGTACATCTCCGTCAGCTCGTTTACGGTCGCAACCCGATAATTCTGTGTACTGTTCCCCGCGTTTTTGCTCGTCGTGCCATCCGCCGCATTCAGATAAATACTCCTCATGGGATTGCTGTCGCCGTTTGTGGGCAGCTTTCCGCCGGAAGTATCAAAAACCTTCAGTTCTTTCTCGCCGCTTGCGGCAAAGCGAGGGATATTGGCATAATACTGCACGGTATAGGTCGGATTCGGATACTTCACGGCCTGGACGGCAATAGCACCGTTCTCTACCTCCACCGTCAGCTTGGGTCCCTCCGTGTCGCCGGGGCGGAAGTCGGCGCTGGCCGTCTCCGTGACGGTGCCGTCCTCATTTTCCCGCAGGGCGGAAACCACCACGCCCAGGTCCGCCTCGGGGGCGGCTTCCTCCATCCACTTGGCGGCTTCCTGAGCCAGCGGCTCCAGAACGGAGGGCGCGACCGTGATCTCGGCGGTGATCCGGTAGTCTGCCGGATCCACCGGCTTATCCTCCAGCAGCAGAGTCAGCTTTCGCCGGAACAGCAGCTTTTCCGCTGCGTCAGACGTCTCTTCGGCGTCAGGGTTCCCTTCGGCGTCGGATGTGTCTCCGGTATCGGGTACATCCACGGCATTGGGTACGTCTCCGGCATCGGCAGTCTCTTCTTCCGCGCTCTCCTGGACGGACAGCGGCACAGCGCCGCCCTCCTCCACCGTCTCAACGGTCACTTGCAGTTCATCGGCCCGGGGACCCTCCACTGTGATCCGCATGGAAAGGGCATCGTCCGCATGCTCGTGCCCCTGTACGCCGGTCCGGCAGTTTTCGTCATGGGTATGAGCTTCAAAGCCGCATTGCAGGCTTCCGCCGCCGTCATAGCAGCAGCCTTCATGAGTGTGGGCCAGAAGGCCGCAGGTGTATTTTCCAATATCCGGGTTCTTCGGCAGCCGCCCGAAGCCCAGGACCGTATGATCCCCGCCGTAATGGCGGGCCGTATTCACAATGCCGTCACAGTCGCCCTCGACGGCATCCAGGTAGCTTTCCCCGCTTTCATCCGTTCCACTGCCGGTAAAAATGCCCATCCGGTCCGGCGTTCCGTCTCCGTCCATATCCAGGAACAGGATGTCCCCAGGGGCGGGGGTCTCCGCGCCGTAGGGGGCGTACAGGCCCCGGCCCATAAGCTTTGCCTGCCACAGGGCGCAGTCCGTGTTGTCCGGAAAGACAGCGGAGGGCACATTGGCATACCGCAGGCAGAAGGAAACAAAGCGAGTGTTCCAGGCCCCATAGGGATCCCCGGACCAAGCGCCGTAACGGGTATAGCCATGGACGGCGTTATCCCCGTCCACAAGATAGTTGCGGGTGCTGGCCGCATAGCCCAGCTGGCTGCGGGCCACGGCCAGAACGTTTTCCGACCAGTCCTCCGTCAGCCCGGGCAGGGAGCGCCGCCAGACCTCCGGGGTCTCCAGATCCGCCTCCGGCTCGGAGTAGCATTCCAGACTGTGGGTGTGCTCTTCCAGCTCACAGACAAGCACCCAATCATAACAGGTAGCCGTATGGACGTGCTTTTCCCCGGTAGGCGGTTCCACAGAGGGTTCGATGGGATCCGGCGTCCACTCTTCCTTCCCGCAGATCAGCTCCCGCTCCTGGGTATAGCATTCCTCGGAATGAGCATGGTTCTCTTCCAGAGAACAGATCAGCTCCGGTTCCCCCATACATTCCTCTGTATGGGTATGCTCTTCCCCCTCTTCCTGTCCGCAGATCAAGGGGTACTCGTAGCAGGTCGCCTGATGCACATGCCCTTCCGGTACGGTGCAGGTCAGGACCTCCTTGATCTGCCAGCAGTCGTCCGTATGAGTATGGGGCTCCCGGGTTGGCTCGGAGGTTTCTCCGCCCTCCTGCTCCGGCTCCTCTCCCGTATCCAGGTCACAGATCAGCCGCTGCTCGTAGCAGTCTTCCGTGTGCGTATGCGCTTCTTTTCCGCAAAAGACATCGTCCGACATGGTAATTGCGGGAAGAATCAGTGCGTAGGTGGTGCAGAACACAACCACACAGGAAAGCACTGTGACAATCCGCCGCCAGAGCGCCCGGCCCGTGCGGGTCTTCCGTATTCTTTCGGAACCATACGCTTTTGGTTTCATAAAATACACTCCCAATCATCTGACCGGTCCAAAATCCTTCAGGGGCCAGATCCGAAAGACGACCTTTCCCACGATCTGGTCCTTGGCGATGCAGCCCACCGCCGTATTTCGTGAGTCGATCGACACATCCCGGTTGTCACCCATCACAAAGTACCGCTCATCCGGAACCTGGTAGGGCAGCGAAATATTGGTTTCTCCGTAAGCCTTTTCCGCCAGATAGGGCTCGTCCAGGGCCTCCCCGTTAATGGTGACGTTGCCCTCGGCGTCGATATTGACCCAGTCCGATGGACCGCCCATATAGCGCTTGATAAGCAGCTTATTGCCGTGGTAAAAGGCGATCACATCCTCGGGCTTGATGGTTGTTTTTGTTCCAGGTTTTCAGCCCCCGGAACGCCTGCACCAGGATAATTACAAGTACAGCGGCGAAGCCGATGTAAAAGAGAATCTGAAACAGGCTGAAGGTGTCAAAGAAATCCATGCCGGACATTCGATAGAGCATAGGGGCGCCTCCTTTTTGTTTTCATCATACCATATCCGCCCGGTGATTGCAACAGAGGATTTGGCCTGACATTTGCCTGACCGCGCCGGTGGGCTTTCTCGTGAACCGGTTGGCGTCTATCGCATAATTCAAAAGGAGCCGCCATTGGCAGCTCCTTTTGATTATACCACGATTTCGGAATTGGGGATAATCACTGCGGCGATCAGGTAGGCCACAATGCCCGTTCCGGCCACCAGGCCGAGAATCGCCCAGATCAGGCGGATAATGGTGGGGTCAATTCCGAAAAATTCCCCCAGGCCGCCGCAAACGCCGCAGATCATTTTGTTGGTATTGGATTTGTACAGCTTCTTGTTCATGGTAAATACCTCCTGTTTATAGAACGCTATTTTGCAATGCTTTCAGAATATCGGCATGGATCTCCTCAATGGAGCGCATCTGCCCATCCCGGCAGCAATCCACGGTTTTCCAGCCCAGCTTCTCGGCGCAGTACGCCGCCGCCTCCCGGCTGTGCTTTAAGTAGGCAAGATCCCGCTCATGGATATCCTTTTTGCTTTCGTCCCCGCTGTAGCGGGCCGTCATCAGCGCCTGGCTGACCTGGGGGTCCACATTCAGATAGACGACACAGTCCGGGGCGGGAATGCCCAGCTTGTTATATTCAAAATCAAACAGCCAATCGAGGAAATCGGCCCAGTGCTCCTTCGGCAGCTTACTGCACTGGTGTACGGCGTTGGAAGTGGTATAGCGATCAGCAATAATCACGCCCCGGGCATAGTCCCGGCCCCAGTCCTTCTTATAGGAAGCGAATCGGTCCACCGCGAAAAAGGCGCTGGCGGCATAGGCGTTCACATCCTGAGGATCCGTGCCGAACTGCCCGGACAGGTACATCCGAACCAGCGCGGAAGAATCGGAATCGTAATCCGGGAAGGAGACTTCCCGCACCGGAATTCCCTTCTCTGTGAGTGCTTTCGTCAGCTTTTTCGCCTGGGTCGCTTTTCCGCTGCCGTCCAGGCCCTCGATCACGATCAGCTTGTTTGCCGCCACGTTTCCCATCCTCCACCGCTTTTCTCAAAAAAGCTTTTTTTTTATTATACTACCTACGTCAAGAGGGTGCGCCGCAGAAAATAGCGGCGCACCCCCGGCGTTTTATTCGATTCCCGTTACGGTGTACCTGCCGCCGCAGGAGGCGGTTTCTGTCAGAATGCCGTCGGCCACGGCCTCGGCAAGCTCCACCTGGGCGGTCTTGGTGTCCTTGCTGACCTTGGCGGCCGCAACCTGGGGAAGGGCCTCCAGAGCGTTCTTTACACGGTTTTCGCAGCCGGAGCAGCCCATGCCTTCAATATAAATTGTTTTTTTCATAACGATTTCTCCTTATTCGATAGAAATAAACTTGTAGCCTTCCGATCTGACGGCTTTCTTCAAAACCGCGGGGTCCACCTTTTTGCTGAGGGTGACAACGGCAACGCCCTTTTCGTGGTCCGCTTGGGCGGAGGTCACGCCGTCCACGGCTTCCAGGGCTTTCTGCACCGCCGCCTCGCAGTGGTGGCACATCATGCCCTCAATGTGGATGGTCTTTACCATACTGTCCTGACTACTTTGCGCCTTGTGGCTGCGCTTGCGGTCGTGGCTGCCGTCATAGAGCCTGCAGAGGTTCAGCCGCAGCGCATTGGTCACCACACAGAAGCTGGAGAGGCTCATGGCCGCCGCGCCGAACATGGGGTTCAGCGTCAGCCCCAGCCCCACGAAGCAGCCCGCCGCCAGAGGAATGCCGATGGTATTGTAAAAGAATGCCCAGAAGAGGTTCTCGTGGATATTCCGCAGGGTGGAGCGGCTGAGCCGGATGGCCGCGGGCACATCCAACAGGCTGCTCTTCATGAGTACCACATCCGCCGCGTCAATGGCCACATCGGCGCCCGCGCCAATGGCAATGCCCGTATCCGCCCGGGTCAGGGCCGGGGCATCGTTGATACCGTCACCCACCATGGCAACCTTGCCCTTGGCCTTCAGCTGACGGATGACCGCTTCCTTGCCGTCCGGCAGGACCCCGGCAATAACCTGGTCCACCCCCGCCTGCGCACCGATGGCCTTGGCGGTACGTTCGTTGTCGCCGGTAAGCATGACCACCTGAATGCCCATATTTCGCAGCTCTTTGATGGCCTGGGGACTGTCGGCCTTCATGGTATCCGCCACGGCGATCATTCCGGCAAAAGCGCCGTCATAAGCGAACAGCAGGGGCGTCTTGCCCTGCTCCGCCAACGCCTGGGCCTTGGCGGTCATGTCCGCGGGGACGGAAACTTGCTCGGAGATATATTTCAGGCTGCCGCCCAGCAGGGCTTTGCCCTCCAGCTTTGCCTGGAGGCCGTTGCCGGGCAGGGCCGCAAAATCCGTTACCTCCGCGATCCGCACGCCCCGGGCGGCGCCCTCTTCCAGAATGGCCTTTGCCAGAGGATGCTCACTCTTGCTTTCCAGGGCCAGCGCCAGTCGCATAAGCTGTTCCTCCTGCCCCTCACTGACCACGTCCGTTACTTTAGGCTTGCCCTCGGTGATGGTGCCGGTCTTATCCAGAACAACAATATCCGTCTTGCCGGTCTGTTCCAGGGAGACGGCGGTCTTGAAGAGAATGCCGTTTTTCGCGCCAACGCCGTTGCCAACCATGATGGCAACCGGGGTAGCCAGACCCAGCGCGCAGGGGCAGCTGATGACCAGTACGGAAATGCCCCTTGCCAGCGCGTAGGCAAATTCCCGGCCCAGCAGCAGCCAGACAATGGTGGTGACCACCGCAATGGATATCACTGTGGGTACAAATACGCCGGATACCTTATCCGCGATCTTGGCAATGGGGGCCTTGGTGGCCGCCGCGTCGGAGACCATTTTGATGATCTGGGACAGGGTGGTGTCCTCCCCTACCCGGCTGGCCTTGCAGCGGAGAAAACCGGACTGGTTGATAGTGGCGGCGGACACACCGTCACCCACATTCTTATCCACGGGAATGCTCTCGCCGGTCAGAGCGGATTCGTTGACGGCGCTGGTACCCTCCAGAACGATACCGTCCACAGGGATGCTCTCGCCGGGGCGAACCACAAAAATGTCGTCCTTCTGCACCTGCTCAATGGGCACGGTCACTTCCTGGCCGTCCCAGACCAGCGTTGCGGTCTTGGGGGCCAGATTCATCAGGCCCTTCAACGCATCCGTGGTCTTGCCCTTGGACCGTGCCTCCAGCATTTTGCCTACGGTAATCAGGGTCAGAATCATGGCGGCGGACTCAAAATAGAACTCGTCCATATAGGTCATGACCCCGGCCATGTCCCCGTGGAGCTGGGCATCGGTCATGACAAACAAGGCGTAGACGCTCCACACAAAGGATGCCGAGGAGCCGAGAGCTACCAAGGTATCCATATTAGGAGACCGGTTCCACAGAGCCTTGAAGCCGGAAATGAAGAATTTCTGGTTGATGACCATGATGATCCCCGCCAGCAGCAGCTGCACCAGGCCCATGGCCACGTGGTTGCCGTCAAACCAGTGGGGCAGCGGCCAGCCCCACATCATGTGCCCCATGGAAAAGTACATCAGCACCGCCAAAAAGCCGATGGAAGCGATAAGCCGCCGCTTCAATTTCGGTGTCTCATGGTCCGCCAGGGCATCCTCGGCGGCTGCCGGTGTTTTTTCCGCGCCCTTGGCAGAGCAGCCATAGCCCGCCTGTTCCACGGCCCGGATAATGGCAGCACTGTCCGCCGTGCCCTCCACGCCCATGGAGTTGGTCAGCAGGCTCACCGCGCAGCTTGAAACCCCGGGCACCTGGTTCACGGCCTTTTCCACCCGTGCCACGCAGGCGGCGCAGCTCATACCCGTTACATTGTATTGTTTCATGTTTCTCCTCCTGCCTTTCCAGTTTTCCCTGTTTGGAGAAAGTTATTTCATAAGCTTCTGCAAAATGGTCACCAGCTCATCGATGACCTCGTCTTTGCCTGCCCGGATATCCCGGGCCACGCAGCCTTCAATGTGGTGGGCCAGAATTTCCTTATTAAAGGCGTTCATGGCGGCGTTGACGGCGGCGGATTGGGTCAGAATATCGTAGCAGTACGCGTCCCGCTCGATCATGGCCTGTAAGCCCCGGACCTGGCCCTCAATACGCTTGAGGCGGTTCAAAAGCTTCCGCTTTTCGTCCTCGCTCCGCATGGTGGTCTTCTCTGTGCCTCCACAGCAGCAGCACTGGTGTTCGTCCATTCGGCATCGCTCCTTTCGTATACCCCTTGGGGGTATTTGCATTATATACCCATAGGGGGTATTTGTCAAGAGGGAAAAGCGCCGTTCAGACCTTTTCATAAATCCTGAACGGCGTTTCGTTTATTTGGAATTTTTCATGTTTTCCTTGGCAACAGACAGCATGAGCTTGATGCGGTTGAGCTGGTTGACCTCGCTGGCGCCGGGGTCATAGTCCACGGCGGCGATGTTGGCCTGGGGGTAGTCCTTTTTCAGCACCTTGATAACCCCCTTGCCCACCACGTGATTGGGCAGACACGCAAAGGGCTGGATACAAATCACGTTAGGCACACCGGAGTTAATCAGCTCAATCATTTCGCCTGCCAGGAACCACCCTTCGCCGTACTGGTTGCCCAGGGACAGATAGGGCTTGGTCATTTCCGCAATGCGTTCAATGGGTACAGGCGCTTCAAACCGTTTGCTCTTGCGCAAGGCATCGATGGCCGGACGGCGCAGGGCCCGCAGAACCTGGATGCCCGCCTTGGCCGTAAATTCCGAGCCCCAGCCCGCGCCCAGGAATTCATGGCGGTATTTGCCGCCCAGCAGGCAATAGTTGAAGAAATCCAGCATATCGGGCACCACCGCCTCGGCGCCCTCCGCTTCCAGAACCTCTACCAGATGGTTATTCGCCAAAGGCATATACTTGACCAAAATTTCGCCCACCACGCCTACCCGGGGTTTGCGCAGAGTTTCATCAATGGGCAGATTGTCAAAGGCCTGGACGATGCCCCGGCAGACCCAGCCATAAGAATAAGTGGTGTCCTTGTCCACCAGGGACTCAATGCAGATCTTCTTCCACTTCCGGTGCAATTCTTCCGCGGAACCGGGAACCTTCTCATAGGGCCGCACCCGATACAGGCAGCGCATGAAAAGGTCGCCATAGACCAGAGCGTGGACCGCGTCAATGGCAAGGCCCGCGGTGATTTTGAAGCCCGGGTTTTTCTCCATGCCGTTGGCATTGACCGAGATCACGGGGATATGGCCATAGCCCGCCTTTTGGAGCGCCCGGCGGATAAAGGCCACATAGTTGCTTGCCCGGCAGCAGCCGCCGGTCTGGGTCATCATGATTGCCAAGTGGTCCGTATCATATTTGCCGGAGAGCACCGCCTCCATAATCTGCCCCACCACCGTAATGGACGGGAAACAGGCATCGTTATTGACGTATTTCAGGCCGGTGTCTATAGCTGTCCGGTCATCGTTGTCCAGGACGACCACATGGTAGCCGTGCTTTTCAAAAACCGGCTGCAAGAGCTCAAAATGAATGGGGCTCATCTGGGGGGCCAGAATGGTATAGCCCTCCAGCTGCATCCGCTCTGTGTACTCCACCCGCTCATAGTCCACAGGCCGGGGCTGGGCATGGATATTCTCTTCCCGCCGCATGTTCATAGCAGCAATCAGGCTGCGGATGCGGATACGGACAGCACCCAGATTGTTCACTTCATCGATCTTCAGCAGGGTATAGAGCTTGTTGCTGCCCTCCAGGATCTCATTCACCTGGTCCGTGGTCACAGCGTCCAGGCCGCAGCCGAAGGAATTGAGCTGCAAAAGCTCCAGATCGTCCCGGTTCCGGACAAACCGGGCGGCGGAATAGAGCCGGGAATGGTAAACCCACTGGTCTACGATCCGCAAATGCTGGTCCTCCTGCGGGTCCGGCAGGCTATCCTCGGTGAGGACCGTCAGGCCGTAAGAGGCGATCAGTTCCGGAATGCCGTGGTTGATCTCCGGGTCAATATGGTATGGCCGCCCGGCCAGCACAATGCCGCTGCCGCCCTTGGCCTCCATCTCCTTCAAAACCCGCCGGCCCTCCGCCGCAATGTCGGCCTTGGCTTTCCGCTGCTCGACCCAGGCGGCCTTCACCGCCTCTTTTACCTCCGAGGCGGGAATGTCCCATTCCTCCTTGCAGAGCTTCGTCAGCCGCTCCGCCGCAATCTTTTCGCTGGTAAAGGCCACAAAGGGGCGTATGTAGCGGACCTTCCCCTCCGTGACAGCCTCCACATTGTTTTTCAGGTTCTCGGCATAAGAGGCCACCATGGGGCAGCTGTAGTGATTCTGGGCGTCCTTGTGCTCCTGGTACTCATAGAACACGCAGGGATGGAAAATGGTGGTGATCCCCTGGTCGATAAGCCACTGTACATGGCCATGGGCCAGCTTGGCGGGATAGCACTCGGACTCCGAAGGAATGGAGTCCATGCCCAGCTCATAGATCTTCCGGTCCGAGAAGGGAGACAGCACCGCCCGGAAGCCCAGCTCCCGGAAGAAGGTCGCCCAGAAGGGATAGTTCTCGTACATATTCAGCACTCTGGGCAGGCCGACCGTACCTCTGTCCGCCTCTTCCTCGGTCAGTGGGGTGTAATCAAACATCCGCTTCTGCTTATAGGCCACCATATTGGGGGCTTTTTCCCCCGTACCGGACTTCCCCGCTCCCTTCTCACAGCGGTTGCCCGTAATATGCCGACGGCCGCCGGGGAAGACATTCACGGTAAGCATGCAGTTGTTGGCGCAGCCGCCGCAGCGGCGGGTTTTGGTTGTATAGGCGAGGTCCACGATCTCTTCCAGAGGCAGCATCGTGGTCCCTTCCCCATGGTCATGGCTTCTGGCAATCAGAGCCGCGCCGAAAGCGCCCATAAGGCCCGCGATATCCGGACAGACCACCTCTGCCCCGGCAATGCTTTCAAAAGCCCGCAGCACCGCCTGATTATGGAAGGTGCCGCCCTGGACCACAATATGGCTGCCCAGCTCCTTGGCAGAGCTGAGCTTGATGACCTTGAACAGGGCGTTTTTGATGACGGAGTAGGCAAGGCCCGCGGAAATATCCGCCACCTTTGCCCCCTCCTTCTGGGCCTGCTTCACATTGGAATTCATAAACACCGTGCAGCGGGTGCCCAGATCCACGGGATGCTCGGCAAAAAGGGCCTCCTTGGCGAAGGCTTCCGCCGTATAGCCCAGGGAATTGGCGAAATTCTCGATAAAGGAGCCGCAGCCGGAGGAACAGGCCTCATTGAGCATAATGGTATCCACGGCCCCGTTTTTCAGGCGGATACATTTCATATCCTGGCCGCCGATATCCAGTACACAGTCCACATCCTTGTCGAAAAAGGACGCGGCGGTACAGTGGGCAATGGTCTCCACCTCGCCCTCGTCCAGGTTAAAGGCGGATTTCAGCAGAGCCTCGCCGTAGCCGGTGGAGCAGGTGCGGGCAATGCGTGCGGAGCCGGGGAGTCGGGTTTTCAGATTCCAGATGGCGGTTTTGGCCGTCTCAATGGGGTTGCCCTTATTGTTGGCGTAAAAGGAATAGAGCAGCTGGCCCTCCTGGCCAATGAGAGCCATTTTGGTAGTGGTGGAACCGGCGTCGATTCCCAGATAGCAGTCGCCGCAGTAGGTTTCCAGGTCCGCCTTTTCCACAACGGCTTTGCTGTGCCGCTGCCGGAAAGCTTCGTAATCCTCCCGGCTTTCAAACAGTGCGGGAAGCCGAGGCATCTCAAAGGAAACCTGAACGCCCTTTTCCAATCTGGCGATCAGATCGTCCAAAACGACCGCCTCACCGCCGTCCTCCAGGGCGGAGCCCATAGCGGCGAAGAGATGAGAATTCTCCGGGTCCACCACGTTTTCCGGGGTCAGCCTCAGGGTACGGATGAAGGTCTTTTTCAGTTCCGGCAAAAAGTGCAGGGGGCCGCCCAGAAAGGCAACGCAGCCCCGAATGGGCTTGCCGCAGGCCAGGCCCGAAATAGTCTGGTTCACCACCGCCTGGAAAATGGAAGCCGCCAGATCCGCCTTTGTAGCGCCCTCGTTGATAAGGGGCTGGATATCCGTCTTGGCAAACACGCCGCACCGGGCGGCAATGGGGTAAACCTGCTGATAGTTGGCCGCTTCAGCGTTCAGCCCAGCCGCGTCCGTCTGCAAAAGGGCCGCCATCTGGTCTATAAAGGAGCCGGTCCCTCCGGCGCAGACGCCGTTCATCCGCTCTTCCAGGCCGCCGGCGAAATAGATGATCTTGGCATCCTCACCGCCCAGCTCAATGGCCACGTCGGTCTGGGGGTAAAAGGTTTTCAGCGCCGCGGCGACCGCCACGACCTCCTGGACAAAGCTGATCCCCATGGCCTTTGCCAGGGTGATGGCACCGGAACCGGTGATCCAAGCCTGTAAGGCGCAGTCCCCCAGCTTCTCCCGGGCGTCCTTCAAGAGCGCCGCCAAGGCCCCCTGGGTATTTGCCTGATGGCGGGTATAATTTCCGTACAGCAGGGTATTGTCATCATCCAGCACCGCCAGCTTCACCGTTGTGGAGCCGATATCGATGCCCGCGCGATATGTATTCATGGTTTTGTCTCTCCGTTTTCCAGATAATCCTATACGGATGCATTCTATTTCTGAAATGTGAACCCAGTCTAAACAGTGATTGACCGATTTTTGAACGAAAAAAGCAGGGGCAGCCGGTCGACTGCCCCTGCGACATATATGAAGAAATTACGCCCTCTGGAACTGGCTGTTGTAAAGGGTGTAGTAGAACCCGCCCTTGGCCAGCAGCTCCTCGTGGGTCCCCTGCTCAATGATCCTGCCGTCCCGCATGACCAGAATCAGGGAGGCATTGCGGATGGTGGACAGCCGGTGAGCCACCACAAAGCTGGTGCGGCCCTCCATAAGCTTGTCGAAAGCCTCCTGGATCAGTACCTCCGTGCGGGTATCGATGCTGGAAGTAGCCTCGTCCAGAATCAGCATGGGCGGCAGGGTCAGCATGACCCGGGTGATGCACAGCAGCTGCTTCTGGCCCTGGCTGATGCTGTCCTCATAGAGAACCGTATCCAGGCCCTTGGGCAGACGCCGGATAAAGTCCCAGCTGTGGGCTTCCTTAGCCGCCAGAATGATCTCCTCGTCTGTGGCATCCGGCTTTCCGAAGGCGATATTCTCCCGGACGGTACCTTGCTTGATCCAGGTGTCCTGCAAAACCATGCCGAAGCCGGAGCGCAGAGCATGGCGGGAAAGGCTCCTGATTTCCTTGCCGTCAATGGTGATCTCGCCGCTGTCCGTATCGTAGAAGCGCATAAGCAGATTGATAAAGGTGGTTTTGCCGCAGCCCGTGGGGCCGACGATGGCCACGCGCATGCCTGGCCGCGCATCCAGGCTGAAATGCTCGATGAGCCTGCGGCTCTTGTCGTAGCTGAAGGCCACATCCCGGATTTCCACATTGCCCTTGGGAGCTTCCAGAGTTCCCTGGGCATCGGCGCTTTCCTCGGGCTCCTCCAGCAGGGCAAACAGCCGGGCGGCACAGGCCAGAGCGTTCTGCATCTCCGTGACCACGGAGCTGATGTCGTTGAAGGGCTTCATATACTGGTTGGCGTAGGACAGCAGCACCGTCAGGCCGCCCACCGACAGGCTGCCGCCGGGGATCAGAATGGCGCCGACCAGAGCCACACCGGCATAGATCAGGCTGTTGACAAACCGGGTACAGGGGTTGGTCAGGCTGCTGTAGAAAACCGCCTGGGCACTGTAGTCCCGAAGCTGCGCGTTGACCTCCGCAAAGCGCTTGGAAGCCCGCGCCTCGTAGCCGTAGGCCCGGACCACCTTCTGGTTGCCGATGATCTCCTCAATGAGGGCGGTCTGTCTGCCCCGGGCTTCGCTCTGCTTGCGGAACATGCCATAGGAATGGGAGGAAATGAACTTCGCCACCCAGAAGCTGACGGGCGTCAGGCAGATGACCAGCAGCGTGATCCAGAAATTCTTGGAGAACATAAAGACCAAAGTCACAACAATGGTGACAACGCCGGAAAACAGCTGGGTAAAGCCCAGCAGCAGACCGTCGGACAGGATATCCGCGTCCGCAATGATCCGGCTGACAATGTCGCCGGTGCTGTGCCGGTCCAGATAGGAAAGGGGCAGATGCTGGATATGACGGATGGACTGTGCCCGGATATCCTGCACTACACGGTAGGTTATGCGGTTGTTGAGAACGCTCATGGTCCAGCCGGTAACGCCGGAGAGCACCGCCAGCACCAGGACCCGCTTCAGATAGCGGCCCACCATTGCGAAATCCACCCGCCCGGCGGCGATGATATTGTCAATGGCGTCGCCGAACAGAATGGGCACATACAGCTGCAAAATAACCGTGGCCGCCGCCATGATAACGCTTAGAATCAGAAGAATACGGAATTTCGCAATATGATTCCACAGCTTTTTCAGCGTCTTTCCGTTGCCGGTGTTTTTTTCTGTCTGTTTTTTCATTGCGCGTTCCCCTCCTTTGCGTTCTTCCGCTCGCCCGGGAACTGGGAGTCAAAAATCTCCTGGTACAGCGGGCAGCTTTCCAGCAGCTGTTCATGGGTGCCCACGCCGGCAAGGCTGCCGTTGTCCAGCACCAGGATCTGGTCCGCCTGCCGGATGCAGGCGATCCGCTGGGAAACCAGGAAGGTAGTCACGCCATAGCCCAGATTCCGAATGGACCGGCGCAGCGCCGCGTCCGTGGCAAAGTCCAGGGCGCTGGAGCTGTCGTCCAGGATCAGAATTTCAGGTTTTTTCACCAGTGCCCGGGCAATGGACAGCCGCTGCTTCTGGCCGCCGGACAGGTTCCGGCCCCCCTGCTCCAGCTGGAAGTCCAGCCGGCCGGGCTTGGCCTCCACAACCTCCTTGGCCTGGGCCGCCTCCAGCGCTTCCCAGAGGGCGGCGTCGTCCGCGTGCTCGCTGCCCCAGCGCAGGTTATCCCGGATGGTGCCCTGGAAGAGCACTGCCCGCTGCTGCACCACGCCGACCTTCTCGCAGAGGGCCTCCCGGGTATAATTCCGGACGTCCTCCCCGTCCAGAGTCACGGTGCCCTGTTGGGGATCGTAAAATCTGGGGATCAGGCTGACCAGGGTGGATTTACCGCTGCCGGTGCCGCCGATGATGCCGATGGTCTGGCCTTTTTTCGCCCGGAAGCTGACATCCGTCAGGCTGGGCGCGCCGGCGTTTTTGTAGGTAAAGCTCACATGATCAAAGCACACCGCGTCCTGGGCATCGGCCCCAGGCTGCACGCTTTCGGCGGGATAGGACATGGAAGCGGGCTGGGCCAGCACGTTGGATACCCGCCCGGCACAGGCCATGGACTTATTCAGGGTGATGATCAAAGACGCCAGCTTGATGAGCTCCACGGTGATCTGAAGCATGTAATTGTTCAGCGCCACCACATCACCCTGGGCAATGCCGCCGATATTCACCTCAATGGCGGCCCGGTCGATGAGGATCACCGCCGCGATGTTGATGAGCACATAGGTCAAGGGGTTCAGCAGGGCGGAGATCCGGCCCACAAACTCATTGAGCTTTGTAAGGTAACGGCTGCTCTCGTCAAACTCCCGAACGGACTGCTCCTCCCGGCAGAAAGCCCGGATGACCCGAACGCCGGTCAGGTTCTCCCGGGTCAGGCAGGTGACACGATCCAGCGCCGACTGGGCCTTTTTGAACAGGGGAATGCTTACCAGCATAATGGCAAATACCACCAGGAAGAGGACCGGAATGGCCCCGGCAAATATCCAGGCGCATTTCACGTCAATGGTAAAGGCCATGACCATGGCGCCGAAAACCACGAAGGGGCTGCGCAGCAGCAGCCGCAGACCCATATTGACGCCGGTCTGCACCTGGTTGATGTCGTCCGTCAGCCGGGTAATCATGGTGTCCGCACCCAGGGTATCCAGCTCCGTAAAGGAAAAGCCCTGGATATGGTCAAACACCGCCTGCCGCAGGTCCGCGGCAAAGCCGGTGCTGGCTCTGGCCGCAAAAAACTGGGCGGTGATGCTCGCCACAAGACCCAGCAGGGCCATGCCGATCAGAATGCCGAAGCACTGGACCATATAGCTTCTGTCATTACCCGCCACGCCGATATTGATCATTCTGGCCACCACCAGCGGGACCATCAGATCCAGAATGACCTCCAGCAGCTTGAACAGCGGCGCAAGGATGCTCTCCTTGGTATACCGCTTCAAGTATCCGGATAGATTCTTCATACACGCTCGCTCCTACTATCTGTAAGTTTTATTTGACAAACACAGTATAACACGATATGATCCATATGAATAATATCGTTTCTATGCTTTCGTTATTCAAAAAAAATATAATATGTGGAGGCAACCATGGAAATACGTCAGCTGGAATATTTTCGCAAAATCGCCGAAACCGGCAGCATCAACGCGGCCGCCAAACTGCTCAACATGTCCCAGCCGCCTCTGAGCTATCAATTAAAGCTCCTGGAGGAGGAACTGGACGTGCGGCTTTTCGACCGCAGCCGCCAGGGTGTCAGCCTGACGGAGGCCGGGAAACTGCTGTATCAGCGTTCGGGAGAGCTGCTGCAATTCGCGGACTCCGCCAAATTTGAGGTGGCCCAGACGGGAAAGCGACAGGTTCTGCGCCTGGGCATGACCTCCACCACCGTAGGCCCCATTCTGCCGAAAATCGCTGTTTTTACCCATACCCACCCGGACGTAAGCTTTGAGGTCCGCGACGGCACTACCTTTTCCGTGATGGACCTGCTGCTCCAGGGCATTCTGGATGTTTCCGTTGTGCGCACCCCGGTGCAGCTGGAAAAGGTGGAGCACACGGTACTGTGCGAGGAACCCATGATCGCCGTCTCCGGCCCCGGAGGCGCGGAAAGCGGAGAAACCCGGCTTGCGGCGCTGACACGGACACCCCTGATCCTGTACCGCCGGTACGAGCGCTTCATTCTGGACGCGTTTCATGCCCAGGGCCTGGAGCCGGATATTCTCTGCGTCTGCGACGACGCCAGGGACGCCATGCAGTGGGCCGAACAGGGATTGGCCACCGCTATTTTTCCCAAATCCATGGAAAATCTGTGCAGAACCCTTACCATCCGCACCATCGGGGAGAATGCCCTGAAAACCAAGATTCTGCTCATCTGGCACAGCGAAAAGCCCCCCCGGCCCCTGGTCCAGGACTTTCTGCGGATCTGCCGCGGAGATGAATGATTTCCTTTCCGGAATCTTTTTCCGTTTTCCATTTTTCTGCGTGTATAAGGGTGAAGATACAAAAAGGAGGTAAGCCCATGGAGGACAATGAGATCCTGGACCTGTATTTTGCCCGGTCCGAGCAGGCCATCGCCCAGACCCAGCGGAAATACGGGCCATACTGCTTTCATATTGCCAGCCATATTCTTTCCAACCCCTCGGACGCGAAAGAAAGCGTCAACGACACCTATTATGCCGCCTGGAAACTGATCCCGCCCCGGCGGCCCCAGCGGTTCGCCCCATTTCTGGGAAAGCTCACCCGGAACCTCTCCATTGACCGCTGGCGGAAAAACACCGCCGGAAAACGGGGCGGCGGCGAGACCCGGCTGGTGCTGGACGAGCTGGCGGAATGTGTAGCAGGCAGCGAAAGCCCGGAAACGGACCTGCTGCGCAAGGAGCTGTCCGCCGCCCTGAACCGCTTTCTGCGAAAGCTCCCTGAAAAAGACCGCACCGTCTTTCTGCTCCGGTACTACTACGCCAACACCCAGGAGGAGATCGCCCGAAAAACAGGGCTGTCGTCCAATCAGGTAAAGTACATTCTGCAAAGGACCCGGAAGGACTTGGCCGGTATGCTTAAAAAGGAGGGGCTGCAATGACATCTTTTCAGCTTTTCAAGGGACTGAGCGGCGTGGATTCTGAACTGCTTATCCAGGTGGAACAGCAGGCGTTTCAAAAAGCGCCTGCCGCAAGGAAACGCCCCGCGAAAAAGATTTGGCTGATTGCGGCGATCATCGCGCTGGCTCTGCTGCTGGTTGGCTACGCGGTGGCCTATGCCACAATTCTTTTCGGCAGTCCGGCGGATATGATTTCCGGCCTGTACGGTGAAAACACCGGATTCGACCGTGCCGATCCCACCGAAGTCAGCGATCCGTGGAAAATCGGGGGCAGCTGGACCGTTCCGGGATACGAAAAATCCCCCGTGGAGGAAACGGTTGCCCAGGAGCTGGAAAAGTGGGTGTCCCCCGTGGGGAAGAGCATTTCCACTGACGGCTTCAAGCTGACCGTGGATGCCTATGTCTATGACAGCACCACCCAATGCGGCTTCATGACCATGCTCCTGGAGCACGACAAACCCATTCCGGACGAGTATCTGCTTCTGAATAACGACGGAGAAATCGGCGGATTGCATGGTTATTATCTGAATTTCAATCAATATGGCCGCTGCTACCTGATCCCCGAAAAAACAACGCCCGCCCTTCTGGCGTTTACCTTCTATTTTCGGGCAGACATGACCGCAGGGACCAATCTGCTGGTCTCCTTTCCCGAACCTGTAGCGTCCCGCCAGTTGGAGGCTGAACAGGCACGGGAGGCGGCGATCCCCGTCATTCGGGAGCGGCTGAAAAAAGAGCTGACCCCGGAGCAGGCCGCCGAAAAAGTCCGAGAGCTGGGCTTCCCCGGAGGGTACACAGGCGAGTATGACGACTACTATTTCCTCGCGGCCTCGGAATACGACACCGCCCAGGATGACGAGCCCAGCCCCATGACGCAGGAATTACAGGCACTGGAAGCACAGCTGAAGCAGGAGCTGACTCCCGAGGAGGCCGAGCAGAAGCTGCGTTCCCTCTGGGGGGACGAGCTGGTCGAGGAGACCTTTGCGGATCAGATGGAGAATGTTCCCATTTTTGCCTACAACATCCTGGCGGAAAGAGCCTATGAGCAGAACCATATGGACGAAATGCTCTGCGTCTCTCTCCCGGACAGCGGCAGCCTGCCCTGCAAAACCTTCGGCCAGGGCGCCGTTTACGTGAATTCCCTGTGCGTTCGGATCTCCAATTCCGCGGTACCGGACGACGATTTGCAAGCCCTCGTTTTCCATATGACGGACGGAACCGACTTTGTGGTTGCGGACCCGCTGACGGACAACACCCCGTTCCGAAGAGTGATCGAGCACGGCGATTTGCTCTATATGCTCAACAGCGCCATCAACATTGACAAGATACAGTCCGTAGAGCTCACGTGCCGGCGGTCCGGCACGGTGCTGGACGCCGACACGCGGTAACGGCGTCTGACGGATACCATATGGGGTAATTGCAAAATATGGGCGGCAATCTGCCGCCCATACCGACTTTTATCAAAAATAATCCCCTATCCAAAGAGGTTTCCTGTAGAACACCCCGGCCAGGGCGGGATTGGCGTTCCGGAGTACCGTGTCCGGCATCCATTTCAGGGCCGCTTCCAGGCCGGAGACACCGGAAATGAGGGCCGAGAACGAGCCGATGGGCAGCTCCAGGTCCGGGGCTTCCCCGGTTTTCCGCACCTCTGCGGCAGCGCCGTCCCGGAATTCCACCCGGAAGGTACCGTTGTTCTGTTCGATCTGGCCGTCGATAATTCCCAGGCGCACCGTTCCGCTGCCATGGTAGGCAGCCATTTCCAGCACCTTCCGCGCATTGACCACCCGCACCATGCCGCTGGGAACCGTATTCCATTGGACAGCCCCCAGGGACCACTCCGGGAAGAGATAAGGCATGGCCTCCTCCTCCGGCAGCTGGAATTTGAAATAGCGGTGGTCCGAGGCCATGGTCCTGACCAGATTCATCAGGCCGTCAAAGCCCGCCCGGTCCCGGAAGCAGAACCGGGACGCAACCAGATTTCTTCCGTCCGGCTCATTTTCCAGGCGGAACCGCGTATAGCCCCCCGGAATTCCCGCGTCGTCAAAATAGACGTAGAGGAATTCCGGTTTTTTCGTGGGGTCTGCCTTGGCGACCCAGCTGTAGTCCTTTTCCGTATGGCGGACGGTCATATTGCAGGTCCGCTCCCAGAGGCCGTCCAGCTCCATAACGGCTTTCGTCAGGTCCTTCCCCTGCTCTGCCAAAACGCAGCGGCCGCCCGCCTTTCGTGGGGCAAGCAGCCCCAGGTCCAGGGTGATCTGACGCTTGCAGACGCAGTTTTCATAGCCGAACTTCCGGTAGTAGGCCGTGGAGAAGGGATACAGATAGGAAAAAGCATAGCCGTTTTCATACATATCCGGCAGGGCCGCCTGAAAGGCCGCCCGGATACCGCCGGTGCGCCGATGGCTTGGCAGGGTGGCAACGCCGCCGATGCCGCCCATTTTGACCACGTTTCCGTCAAAATGGAAGGGGAAATCCGTAATGGTAAAGGTGCTGGTCATTTTCCCCGCGTCGTCAAAGGCCGCCCAGTGGGTCATACCGCTGTCGTCCTCCCCCACGGGGCCGTTCTCCATGGGCTGCTCAAAGGCGATGGCGAACAGCTCGTTGACCCGCCTGCCCTCTTCAGGTCTCGTCTTGCGTACGATCATCGTTTTCCTCCTTCAGATAGGGCGCAAACACCTTTTTCAGAATCAGCGTATTGGCATAGGCCGCCGCGGCGAACCAGATGATGATCCAGGCAAAGGCCGCCTTCAGAAAGGTCATCAGATCCGTACACAGCAGCACAAAGGGAAACACATTCAGCGCCCCCATAAGTATAGACCTTGGGAGATACCCCAGGCTCAGGAGCATGGCATTTTTCAGCGTGGTTTTCCCATTGTTCTCAAAGCGGCTCTGCAAAGGGAATACATAGCCAAAAATCAGCAGCACCATGGCGAACAGCACGCCGAAGGGTACAAAAAGATAGTGCGCCCAGCCGGTCATGGTATAAAACAGCAGCGCGCAGGCGGCGGTGCCCAGGCCCCAGAGAAGAGCTGCCAGCCACAGCTTCGTGGCCTGGCCGAAATTTTCCAGGAAAGCGGCAAAATAGTCCCGAAGGGTGCTGCCCTCCCGGTCGGTCCCCAGCCGGAAGCAGACCGTATACAGGGCCGTCAGAGACGCGCCAATGGTGAAAACCGGCAGAGACGTCAGCAAAAACAGCAGATTCAGGATCATCAGATCCGCAAACCGGTTCATGTACCGCACAACCCGGGATTCCGGCGAAAAAATACCGCTCATTATTGTTCATTCTTCCTTTCTGTGTTTGGAGCCATGCAGCTTTCACGGATAATCAGCTCAGGGTCGTAGCGCAGCAGCACCGTCTCTTTTCCCCCGTTGATGGCAGCGAGCAGCGCCTGGATGACAAAACGGCCGAACAGGGCGTTGTGCTGGTCCACGCTGGAAAGCCGGGGCACCATGTATTCCGCCGTGTAAAACTGGTCGCAGCTGATGACGGAAACGTCCTGGGGGATCCGCAGGCCCGCATCCGCCAAGGCCCGGTAGACGCCCAGGGCCACATTGTCGTTCATGGCGAGGATCGCCGTAAATTCCGTGCCGCTGTCCAGCAGCCGTCTGGCCGCCGCAAAGCCGTCCGGGGCGTAATAGTCAGACAGAGCAACGAGGCTTTCGTCCCCCGGCAGGCCCAGCACCGTCAGCGCCTGCCGGTAGGCTGCCAGACGCTGGGCCGTAATGTCCACGCCCTGTTCCCCGCCTACAAAGGCAATGCGCCGGTGGCCCAGGCTGGTCAGATAGTTCACGCTGGCAAAAACGCCCCGGCCCCGCTCCCGCTGGATAAACTGGCAGTTCACCCCTTCAATAGGGCTGCCCAGCACTACCACCGGCAGCGCCGCGGACAGCTCCCGCAGGGCGGCCCGATAGCTTTCCCCGGGAACCTCCAGATCCGCCTGACCGCCCACGATCAGCACCCCGTCTACCCGCTTTTCCACCAGCATCCGGAAATAGGCCGCCTCCCGCTGGAGCTTTTCCCGGGCCTGGAAGGAGGAAAACGCCGTATTGCACAGCAGCACGGAATAGCCCGCCTCCTGGGCGGCGCTCTCAAACTCCCGGAACATGGAGGAAAAGTAGGGATTCGTAATGTCCGGGATCAGCACGCCCAGGGTCATGCTCTGGCGGCTGACCAGTCCCCGGGCAAAGGCATTGGGGGTATAATGGTGCCGGGCAATAGCCGCCTGGATCTTCTGCCGCTTTTGCTCCGACACCGGTGCGGACCCATTCAGCACCCGGGACACGGTGGCTACGGAGACGCCGCATTCTTTCGCGATTTCTACAATGGTAACGCTTTTTTCCATAGGCACCGCCCTTCCCATTGGCATAGCCCCAGTATACGCCTTTCTGAAAACTTTTTCAAGAGTATTTGCGGTGCCTCACAAAAAACGGACTTTTCCCACAATTCCGTCGAAGAAAAATTGGGCAGTTTTACCACTTGAAATGTAAACGTTTTCATAATAGGATTGGAAGTATCGGTTTTCTTTTGTTTTGCCCCTATCCGTCAAGAGCTTCTCCGCTTCTGTGCGGCAGACTGTCCGGTTGTCCCGTAAGTCAGTCTGTACCGACCCTCATCCGTCAGGGCTTTGCCCTGCCACCTTCCCCCAGGGGAAGGCTATTCCGAAAAATCAGGAAGGAGTTTGCCATGAATCCCCAATTTGAAGAAGAGCTTCGCGGAAGTCTTTATCTCCACCGCCCTCTGCCCCTGCACCGGGAGCGGTCGCTGGAAGCCGGCTTTCCCAGGAAAAAGGTACTTTCCCGTCAAAACGTCTGGAGCCGGGACTGTCACAGCGTGACCCCCGTTGCCGAGGGCGCCGCCAAGCTTCTGCGCCAGGACAGCACCCTGACCATGACCGCACCCCTGCGTGCCTCCGCCTGGCCCGGCGGACCGGAATCCGACGGCGACTACGAAAATTTCGGCACGGCCAAGCTCACCTTCTCCTTTCCGCTGCGCAGCTGGGAGGCCTATAACCGTCTGCGGTTCCAGGTCCGGCCACACATCCGGGGCGCCCGGGTCATGCACCTGAACGTGGCCATTGAAAGTCAGGGCAAGACGCCTGTGCCCGATCCCTATTTCCGGGAAGGAGCCACGGTATTTGACCTGGAAAATGACCGCTGGCAGGAATGCATCTGGGAATTCCAGGCCATGCCCAGAGACGCGGTCACAAAGCTGACCTTCTACGTCTTTTGCAGCGGCCATGACCTGTGCGCCGGGGAAACTCTGGAGTATGTTTTCCGGGACATCGTCCTGGAACAGGTGGAAAATCCGGAGCACGAGCACGGCTGGGAAAATCCGGCCCCCTGCATCCATCCCTCCTCCGTGGGCTACTGGCCCCAGGGGACAAAGACCGCCGTAGGAAACGTGAAAGCGGATACCTTCTCTCTCGTAAACGCCGAGACCGGCAGGGCCGTCTTTTCCGGCCCGGTGCGCCGGGAGAAAAACGCCCGGGGCAGCTTCAGTGTGCTGGACTTTACCCCTGTCACAGCTCCCGGCACCTATTACCTCCAGGCAGGCAGCCAGGTGAGCTGCCGGTTCGACATTGCCCAGGATCTGGGGAAGGAAAGCCTGTGGAAGGTCACGAACTTTTTCTTCTGCCAGCGCTGCGGCTTCCCGGTACCCGGCAAGCACAGCACCTGTCATCAGGATTTTCTTGCCAACCACCTGGGGGAGACCATCTCCTTCGGCGGCGGCTGGCATGACGCGGGGGATGCCTCCCAGCAGGCCGCCCAGACCGGCGAGGTCGTTCAGGCCCTGTTTGAAAATGCCCGGCGGTGCGAAAAAGACCAGATGCTCTATCTGCGGCTTATGGAGGAGGCCCAGTGGGGCCTGGACTTCATTCTGCGCACCCGTTTCGGTGACGGCTTCCGGGCCACCTCCGCCGGGGCCACCCGGATCACCGACAACCTTATGGGCAACTTTGACGACGTGCCGACCCGGGTCCACGACCACGCCTATGAAAACTTCCTCTTCGCCGGTATCGAGGCTTATGCCGCTGAAACCCTCCGGGGCTATGACGATGCCCTCGCCGGAAACGCCCTCCATGCCGCCATGGAGGACTACGGCTTCGCCTGGGAGAAATTCCGCGAAACCGGCGTGGACCCCGCCCATATGTTTGAGCACACCTACAATTCCGGCCTGTCCCAGTACTATGCCGTCATCGTCTGGGCCGCCAGCTGCCTGTATTCCGCATCCAAAATGGCCTGCTACGCCACGGACGCAGCGGAAACCGCCCGAAAGCTGCTGGCCTGCCAGGAAACCGGCGCGGAGCTGCCCGTCCGGGGCTTCTTCTGCCGGGACGAAACCCACCGGCAGATCGTTCACTTCAACCACCAGGCCCGGGAGCACCAGTTCATGCAGGCTCTGGATGCCCTGTGCCGCAGCCAGCCGGACCATCCGGAACGAAAGCTCTGGGAGCAGGCCATGGCCCTCTACGGGGATTACCTGAAGGCAATTGCCGGAAACACATCTCCTTATGGCATGCTGCCCGCCGGCGTTCACAAGGCTGACGAATGGGAGGACGCGGAACTGTTCCCCTATCTCCATGTCACCTGCGACTACAAAAAGGAAAAGAAAAACTACCGGGAGCAGCTGGCTGAGGGGACCAACCTTGGCGGCGGCCTGATCCTGCGCAATTTCCCGGTCTGGTTCTCCTTCCGGGGCAATTCCGCGGTGCTGCTGTCCATGGGCAAGGCGGCTTCCATCCTGGGCCGGTATTTCAGGGATGAAGAGCTTTTGCAGCTGGGCCGGGAGCAGCTGTACTGGATGTGGGGCAAGAATCCCTTCGGCCAGAGTCTGGTCTATGGCGCGGGCAGCCGGTACTGCCGCCAGTACGCCGTTCTCTCCGGCGAAAGCGTGGGCGAGATCCCCGTGGGCATCGAGACCCGGGGCAACGAGGACATTCCCTATTGGCCCCAGAACAACAACGCCACCTTCCGGGAGATCTGGGTAGGCTCCGCCTGCCGCTGGCTCTCCCTGTGCGCAGACTTTATGGAGGAACCATGAATACGTATATTGGAATCGACCTCGGGGGCACCAAGCTTCTGATCGGCGAAGTCACAGAGGACGGCCGGGTCCTGCGCAGCCGCCGCTTCCCCACCGGGGCCCTGCCCCAAAGCCAGGCACTGGAGCTGATCTGCCAGGCGCTGGACGAATTCCTGCCGGAATGCGGGCACGCCGTCCGGGCCATTGGTCTGGGTATGGTGGGCCGCGTTGACAACAAAAAGGGACTCTGGCTGGAAATTTCCGGAGATCGAAAAGAATCCGTCGCTGTTGGAGCGCTGCTCTCCGAACGCTATGGCCTCCCCTGCTTCCTGGACAACGACGTTCGCAGCGCCCTGAAAGCGGAAATGCGCTTCGGCAAAGGCCGGGGAATCGACGACCTGATTTACATCAACGTGGGCACCGGCATTGCCGCGGGCTTTGTCACCGGCGGACACATCGTCACCGGCGGACACTGCAATGCCGGAGAAGTCGGACACACCAGCTCCGGTCTTTCTTTCCGCGTCAGCTGCGAGTGCGGCCGGGACGACTGCGTGGAGTCCGTGGCCTCCGGCCTGGGGCTTTCCAACTGCGCAAAGCTCCTGCACAGCGAGTACCCGGACACAAAACTGACCATCCCCGCGGACGGCGGACGGGTCAGCACCGCGGAAATTTTCCGGCTGTCGGATTCCGATCCCCTCTGCCGCCGTCTGACGGACCAGGCGGCCCGGGGACTTGCCAATTTGCTGATGAACCTGGTGCGGTTCAACGATCCTCAGGCCATCATTCTCGGCGGCGGCGTGGTTTCAGACGGGTTTCTGCTGAAAAAGGCCCTGGGCTGCACCCAGGCCCACCCCCTGCGCTACGTCACCTCCGGCATTCAGTTAACCTCTCTGGACCCCCGGACCATCGGCCTTCTGGGGGCTGCCAGCAACGCAATCATCGGAATGGAGGAAACAATATGAAAATCACCGTTTGTAAGGATGAGCACGCTTTTGACGTAGCCGCCGCCTGGCGGATCATCGGTCAGATGCTCACAAAGCCCAACGCTGTCATCGGCCTGTCCACCGGCCAGACCACCAAGAATATGCACGCCATCGTGTCCGACGTCTACGCCCGCTATCCTTTCGACACCAGCCGCGTCACCCTTTTCAACGTAGACGAGCTGACAAATCTGCCCAGATCCTACGCGGGCTGCTGCTACACCATGATAAAAGAGCAGATCGCGGATCCCCTGGGGATTCCCGAGGACCGCTTCATTATGCCCCAAACCATTTCGGACGACTATGCGTCCGAGTGCCGGAAGTTCCAGAAAGCCCTGGAGGACCGGGGCGGCATCGACCTGCAAATGCTGGGTCTTGGCTACAACGGCCACATCGGCATCAACCAGCCGGGGACTCCCTTCGGCAGCGAGACCTGGGTTTCCCCCATGGACCCCATTTTCGAGGCCCGGGTGCGCAGTGAAACCGGCGTAGGCCCAGAGCACCAGCTGGGCGGCCTGACCCTGGGTGTGCGGACCATCATGCACGCAAGGCACATCATCCTCATCGCCAAGGGCGCCCACAAGGCGGAAATGGTGGAGAAGATGCTCCGTGGCCCCGTCACGGAGGACATACCGGCGTCCGTATTGCAGCTGCATCCCAACTGTGAATTCCTGCTGGACGCGGACGCGGCAAAATACGTGATGGATCTGGTATAACTGTCAAGAGCAGGGCTATCTCAAAATAGCAAAGTGCCCAAATAAAACAACTGTCATTGCGAGCCAGTGACATCGGTCACTGGCTCGCAATGACAGCTTTTTGGGGCTTTTTTACCAATAGAAATGCTTAATGAGACAGCCTCTTGCTCTTATTCAGCCGACTGTCTCGACCTTGATGGTGTTGGTATTGCCGGTTTTGCCGTTGATGGGGCCGCCGGTGAGGACCACGCAGTCGCCCTTCTGAAGGTTCAGATACTTCTTGGCGTTTTCCAGACCGTAATAGAACATCACGTCCATGGAGCTGAACTCATTGGCCAGAACAGGCGTCACGCCCCAGCTCAGGTTCAGCTTCCGCCAGGCTTTTTCGTTGACGGTCATACCGATGATATCCGTGGGGCAGCGGAAGCGGCTGACCATCCGGGCGGTCTTACCGGAGACGGAACAGACCACAATTGCCTTGGCGTTTACGTCGATGGCCATGGCGCAGGTGGCATGGGAAATGGCGTCCAGATTGTTGCTGATGCGGAAATCATACTTATAGAACCGATCCTTATAGCCGGTGTGCTGCTCGGTGTACTCAGCGATCTGGGCCATGGTGCTGACGGCCTCCACGGGGTGCTTGCCCGCGGCGGACTCGCCGGAGAGCATAATGGCAGAGGTGCCGTCATAGACGGCGTTGGCCACATCGGAGATCTCCGCTCTGGTGGGCCGGGGATTCTGGATCATGGACTCCAGCATTTCGGTAGCCGTAATGACACGCTTGCCCAGCAGGCGGCACTGGTGGATCAGGCGCTTCTGGATGGCGGGGACCTCCACAAAGGGGATCTCCACGCCCAGGTCGCCTCTGGCGACCATAACGCCCTCACAGGCTTCGCAGATCTCTTCGATATTGTCCACGCCGGACCGGTTTTCGATCTTGGCGATGATCTCGATCTGCTGACCGCCATTTTCATCCAGGAATTTGCGCATATCCAGCACATTCTGCTTGTTGGAGACAAAGGAGGCAGCCACAAAGTCCACATCATTCCGGATGCCGAACAGCAGATCCGCCTTATCCGCCTCGCTGAGGAAGGGGCCGGTCATGACCTTGTTGGGGAAGGACATGCTCTTGCGGTTGGAGAGCTCGCCGCCGACAACGCACTTGCAGACGGCGTCGCTGCCCTGGAGCTTTTCTACCTCAAAGATCACCAGGCCGTTGTTGACCAGGATCCTGTCCCCTACGGCCAGATCCTTTACCAGGCCCTTATAGTTGACGGAGACTCTGGTCTCGTCGCCCTCCACATCATCCACCGTAAAGGTAAAGGTGTCGCCGGCGGAAACCGTAACCTTGCCGTCCCGAAAGGTGCGGATACGGTACTCGGGGCCTTTGGTATCCAGCATGATGGCCAGAGGGAGGCCCAGCTCCTGCCGCACCTGTTTGATCAGATCAATTTTCTTCTGCTGCTCCTCATGGGTGCCATGGGAGAAGTTCAGCCGGGCCACGTCCATCCCGGCCTGGCACATTTTTTTCAGGGTCACGGCATTCTCAGAGGCCGGACCGATGGTGCAGATGATTTTTGTTTTCCGCATAAAGAATCGCTCGCTTTCTTTTTATTATTCAGATATCTCGATTCGGGGGTATTATAGCATATCTTATTTCCCGTTTCAATCATCCAAAAAGAAAATATTTTTGGAGCGATTCCCCTAATTTTAGGAACTTTTTTCAGAAAATTTATATCGATTGGTTTATATTTGAATCGGCCCGTCTGAGGAGGAAGCCGAAAAACACCGGGCCAAAGGGCCCGGCCAGACTGTCGAAAAAGTCCAGCTTTTGCTGGGCTTTTTTCATTATCCATGATATA
>CAVLCF010000126.1:0-2453 GCA_963661735.1 bacterium
GTTTTCTCCTTTCTGAGGGGTTGTTTAGATTGACAATTTTATTGTCACACAATTTTCCTCGTTTTCTGTATTATATATTGGCCACCCTTTGGGTCCGTGACCACATAGGAACTGTGAGCCTGCAAAAGAGACGGCTTACAGAAGAACCGGGTCTTGCCGCTGCCGGAACCGCCGATGACCAGAATGTTCTTGTTCCGGGCATACTTGGGCTCCTTGGGTCTGCTTGCCATGGTGATACGCTCCGTCTGGGTCATGGGGATATTCTGGAAGAAATCCGGGTCCATATAGGGTGCAATGTCCGCGGGCGTGCCCCACCTGGCACTTCCGTATTCCACACCGTGCCGATACTTCTTCTGATCCTGCCGCCGGATCGCCACGGCCAGCCACAGGAACACCCCCGCGGCAATGCCCCAGAGAATATCCACCGGCTGAACGCTGGGCAGGGGATTGGTGAAGGCAGCAGAAAAGCCCTCCGTTAAATACAGCAGCCGGGCAGAAAGATCGTCTCCGGGTGCCAAACGAAGGGCTTGGGATGCCTTGCCGCCCAGGTAGGCGAACAGGACATAGGGAATATTGGGGATAATGAATTTCTTGATATTTACCGTTCCACACCTCGATCCTTTTCTTTGACCAGCTCCTTCTCCAATGGCTTGGACTGCATTTCCGCTTCCTTCACGGCCTTTGCCAGCTGCGCACGGAGAGAGGGCTTCCGGTGGAGCTTTCTAGCGGTGAACTCCTGGAATGCCGCCGTAATGGCATCCGCGTCCCGGCTCTTGAAGAACACCAGATACCGGGGCTCCTCCGAAGCGGTATCCTTTTTCAGCGCAAAATCAACATGGTATTTCTTCGCCGTCTGGGTAAAGCACCGGATGTTCTTCTCCGTGATCTCGATATTGGAAAGCCCCGCGTTCTGACCGGCCAGCTGTTTTAGGGTCTGCCTGCCCCGGTAGATTTTGGGATGCTTTTTCCGGTCCAGGTAGGCCCGGATGGCTCTGTCCAAAACCTGTTCCGTCATTTTCGCGGAGCTGATGATAAGGGCAACGGACTTGCCCGTGACTTCCTCCTGCATTTACCCTCCTTCCGCCAAATCGTGCTGCACCAGAGCCGAATAGTAGCTGCCCATGGTGACGCTGGCATTGTACAGTGCCGCCAGCAGATATTTCTTGATATTCCTGATCCGGGTGGTGTTCTCCTTCATGCAGGCAAGCACATACTGGATGTGGCTGCCCGTCAGTTTCAGGAACCGGGAGCGGACCACCTCCGCCGGGAAATCGTCGCTGGCAATGCGGACGATTTTGCGGGAGGTGCAGACCGTATCCACCAGGATCTCCACGATCTCATCCAGCTGCTCCTGATCGATCTGGGGATTCTGAATGAGAACGTCATAGTCGATGTTTTCCAGAAGAATATCCCGATACCGCGCTCTGACCTCCATCCCATCCGCTCCAATCCCCGTTTCCTGGGAAGGGCGATATGATGGGATGGGATAGGTTTCATCCGTAATTTCTAAATCTTTCTTTGATCCATCTTTCTTTTCTCTATCTTTATTTAATTGTGCGGTCATTTCCGGACACGGGGTATCCATATCCGGGTTTTCCGTATCTGGACGCTCCGGCTCCGGCGGTGCCGACTGTGGCCGGGACTTGTGGGGTGTTTCGTAGATGATATACTCCACATCCACGATCTTTCCCTTCCTGTCCCGAATCCGGCTGCGGACAATATACCCCGCCTGCTCTAGCTCCCGAAGGGCTGAGCCGATACAGTCGGCTCCCTCCTTGCAGATGGCCGCCAGCCCTCTTGTGGTGTAGTTCCACTCCTCCGGGAGGGACAGCATCATGGAAAGTAGCCCCTTGGACTTCAAGGACAACTCTGTATCCCGCAGGTGATGGTTGGACATGACCGTATAATCCCGGTTTCGCTCAATGCGGAAAACTGCCACTTTGATGACCTCCTTCGTTAAAAAATAAGTGTTGATTTTCGTGGTTTCGTCGCCCTGTATTCCCTTAAAAAGTCCCCCATAGGAAAACACACAGGCAGCGTTTTATTCGCCGCTTCTAGGGAACGCAAAGGCCGATTTCCCACCCTAACTGCTACACAAAAAGGCGACTGCCGGAAAGCAATCGCCTTTTTGAGAGGGAATATGAAGCAAGAAAAACACGAAATTCGCTGCTCTGAAATTGAAAAACATCTAGGGAAATAATGTTTTTTTGAAAAGTCCTACAAGAATACCCGCACCAGGGGCTGTCTCACTAAGAGACAGCTCCCCCCCCAAAAATACAAAGGCCCGGCTCTTGCGGAGAGCCGGGCTTTGGCGTATTATTTAGGTGTGAAACAAAACAAAACGCAAGTAGAGTATACAGCATACGGGACTGAATATCAAGTCTGCTTGCCCATGAATTTAGAAATCATCATCCCGTCAGACGAACCAGTGAGATTGCTCAACGCTGTTACAG
>CAVLCF010000127.1:0-52151 GCA_963661735.1 bacterium
AAAATGCTTGAAACTCATGTGAACTTGGCTTTTTCACGCCCAGTATTCTGCAAAAATTTCTAAAATAGAAAGAATAGCAGAATATTGGGCTATTTATTCAGAGGTTCCTTAACTTCCCTTACCATTGAGTTTTCCCAGATGTTCTGCTTCCGGGCCACGGATATCGACGATCTGATTCTCAACACGCTGGGCACGGTCGTTGGCTTTTTCCTCGGCAAACTGATATTCGGCCGGTTCTGGAAAACCGCCGGCAGCGGCAAGAAGGGGTATCTTGTTCTGAGCATGATCCTGGCGTTCCTGTGCTTCTTCCTGCGGCAGGAGCTGTATAATCTGGCCGCCGGGCTGTGGTAAGCGGGAAGCTTCAGCGAGGCTGCAATTTCTTCCCCGCTCCGCGCGGGCATCCAGCCAGAACACTGAGCGCCAGCATTCCCCCGGCCACACAGAGCCAGCCGAAACCCAGCCTGTAGAGGGGCAGCTTATGCAGCACGGTCTCCAGAATACCCAAAGGAACACCGGCATCCGACAGAGCGTACAGGGTACTGACCACCGCCGTGCCAAAAACCGTCATAGGGTAGACGAAGCGGTTCCGCTTCCACAGGTCGTGGCTGAGGCCCAGCAAAATCAGGACGATGGCAACGGGATAGATGGCATTCAGGATAGGTACGGAAATGCTTAAAATCATATTCAGGCCCAGGTTACAGACCAGAAACGAGAAAAATGTAATGACATATACCCAGGCCCGGTAGGAAACCTTCTTGAAGAGCACAGAAAAATACTGGGAGATGGAGTTGATAAGGCCCACGCAGGTGGTCAGGCAGGCCAGGGTAAAAATGGCCGCCAGCAGAACCGCGCCGGTGCTGCCAAAAACCTGATAGACGATGCGCCGCAGCGTCCAGGCACCGTTTTCCTGAACGGCGTATACGCCGGAGCTGCACTTGCCCATATAAGATAGCATGGCATACACCAGAGCCAGAATGGTCCCTGCCAGGATGCCCGCCAGAACGGTATAGCGCATCCGGTCCCGCTTTTCCCGCAGGCCGAAGGAACCAAGGGTGGTGGAGATCACCAGGCCGAAATTCAGGGCCGCAATGGTGTCCATGGTGTTGTACCCTTCCGTAAAGCCCTTCAGCAGCGGGGCGGCGGCGTAGCTTTCCCGAGGTGCGGCCACATTGGTCTCTCCCCGAAGCAGGAAGCAGACAAACAGCAGGGTCAGAAGCGCCAGCAGAGCGGGCGTCAAGCCCCGGCCGATCCGGTCCACCAGCTTTCCCGGATTCAGGCAGAGCCAGAGCGCCACCAGGAAAAAGGCCAGAGAGTACGCTGCCATCCAGAGAGACGTATTGGCCCCCTCCGGCAGATAGGGCGCAACCGCCATTTCAAAGGGAACGGAAGCCGCTCTGGGGATCCCCAGGCCAGGGCCGATGGAAAGATAAATGAGCACAGTGAACACAAGTGCGAAACGTCTGCCAACCTGCTGGCCCAGTTTTTCCAGGCCATCGAACCGGGCTACGACCACAACGCCCAGCACCGGCAAAATGACCGCCGTGGCCAGAAAGCCCACCATAGCGGGAAATGTATTACTCCCCGCGTTCTGCCCCAGAAAGGGCGGAAAAATCAGATTGCCCGCGCCGAAAAACAGCGCAAACAGCATGACGCTTACCACCAATAGATCCCGTTTTCCCAGTTTCATTGTCATTTTCCTCTCTTTTTTGCAAAAAATAAGGACCCGTCTCAAATTTCTTTGAGACGGGTCCAAAATTACCCGCGGTACCACTCAAATTGTATGCCAAGGCACACCACTCTTCTTCAGGCTCCAACAAGCCCTAGGCACTTACGCAGCCTGCGCGAAAGCCCCTACTCGCCAACGCTTTGGGGGACTTCAGCTCGGAAGGGATGGGATTTCTGACCGCAGTCCACCGGGCTTCCACCGTCCCCGGCTCTCTATACGCTGTACGATCAAATCCGTCTTCGTCATCGCTTTTGCTATTCAGTTGTGCCCATTGTACATCTGAAAGATCCGGCTGTCAATAAGGAAATTCTCTATCGGATGCGGATGGTATAATTCTTCCCATCCAGCCCGAAGCGGATGGCCAGGCCCTTGTCCGCCTCCACCTGCACATTCTCCGCCTGTGCAAAGAGGCGCTGCACCCAGGCGTAGCGTTCCCGGTTTTCCGGGGAATACCGCTCTACCGGATCAGAGCACAGCAGGAGCTGGCTGAAGCAGCCGTTGGCCGCTGCCAGCTTCTGCTTTTCTGCCGGGGTGAGCGTACAGTTCTCGTCCCGCAGCAGGAACACATCCGGGTCATTGCCGAAGGCCCGGCCATTCAGCTGGCGGCGGAAAATCGTATTGTCAATGGACTGACGAGTGGACACCCGCTCCCGGTGGATCAGGCGCATAAACCATTTGTCGTCCCAGCTGAGACTGACGTCACAGCCGATCCGGCAATAGTCCACCACCCCGAAGCAGGGCATCAGCGGAACGCCGCAGCCCAGGATCAGCTTGTCCCCGCACCACTGCCGCAGAAGCTCCACGGCCCGCCCCATGCGGGCTGCCCGGGATTCCCCTTCGGTTCCGAAGGGAGCCACGGCGTAGAGGAAATCCAGCTTCACAAGGTCAAAGCCCCACTCCTCCAGGACCCGATGGAACGCTTGTTTCAGGTACGCCTGAACCTCCGGGTTATCGATATCCAAGGCATAAAAGCCGCTCCAGTTGCAGCCGCAGTACCAGCTTTCTCCGTTCACCCGCAGCAGCCAGTCCGGATGGTCCCGGTAAATGGAGGACTTAGTTTCGCAGACAAAGGGCGCAAGCCAGAGGCCCGCCAGCAGGCCGTCCCCATGGCATTCCTCCACGAAGCCCTTCAGGCCGTCAGGAAATTTGGCAGCGTCCGCTTCCAGCCAGTCGCCTACCGCCGGTTCCCAGCCGTCATCAATCTGGAACAGGCCGCCCTTTGGCAAGACCTTCCGGTATCCTTCCAGGTCCTCTCGGACGGAGACCGCGTTGATATCCTGGTAACGGTTATACCAGCTGGAATAGCCCGTAAGCCTGGGTGCCTGCCTGGCCTTGCAGCCCATAGCGGCAAACCAGGCGTCAAACACCGCGTTTTCGCTGCCCTGGGCAAAGAACAGGTCGAAGGCAGGAAACTGGCCGCCCTCATGCCGGACCCCGGCGCAGTCCCGGCGGATGGTCAGCTTTTCCGCCGCGCTGTCATAGGCAAAAATGGTGTAGCCCGGCGTCTCGTCCAGAGAGCCTATCAGGCGGTAAGTATCCCCTTTGCGGAAATAGCAATAGGAAAAGCCGTGGCTCCGGCCCTTTTTGCCGCTGTAGGGCACAAAATGATAGTCGCCGTAGCGGTCCAGGCCATAGTGCCGCCGAATGGGACCGGGCACCTGATCCACACCCCGGACGCGGTCCCATTTCCCCATCTCCGGGCAATGGGTCCAGGTCTGGTAGCCGTTCATGAAGAGCCTTTCGTCCTCGTCCATCCCCCAGGGCAGTTCCGCCGCGGCGTCCTCCAGAATGCCCGCGGGCAGCTCTGCCCTTAAGCGCAGAACGCCGCAGTCCGGGGAAAACTCGGCCTGAAACGCCGCCCTGCCGGAGTCCGTCCCGACAGAATAACGCAAAATCTGTGCCATTTACGCCATCTCCTTTTTGATCTCAAATTCCACGCGGACGCTCTCGCAGCCCGAAGCGCTGACCGTCAGCGCCGCCCGACCGCTTTCGCCCAGGGTACGCAGGTAGGTGCCGCCCATGCCGCCCTCGGCGGTCTGCACATCGGGACCCACCAGGCTGAGGGGGCCCTCCAGAGTGTATCGCAATGGCAGCTGGGCGTAAGTGGCAGGGGTCCCGTTTTCGTCCAGAATGCGGACCCGGACCGCCGCCATATCGTAGGTATCCCCTTCCGTCAAGATCCCGGCGGATGCCCGCAGCTCCAGATGGAGCTTCTCACTGGGGCAGGAGCTTACAGAGGCCACAAGCCGGTCTCCATTCTTGGCGTCGAACCGCCAGCGGGTGGCCACGCCGCCCCAGTTGCCCACGTATTTTCCGTAAAGGGCTACCCCGTCGGCAAATTTCATCTTGTATCGGACCATGCACCAGGCCATTTTCAGCTTCTTGCCGAGAGGCATTCCTGCCAGACCATACTTTCCGGCTGCCAGCAGGCAGTCCCGAAGGGCGTCGGCCTTGGGCTTTTCAAAATACTCCTGGCTCTCCAGCAGCTCGCCGATGGTATCCTCTACGCACAGGGGCGGGTGAGGCAGAGCCGTCCAGGGGCTTTTCCGCAGCATGGTCACATAGGCGTCATTCTTGTACAGCTCCACCCGTTCCGCGTTGGTGAACACATAGACCTTTCCGATCTGCGCCGCCGGGTAGTCGCCAACCCCCATGTAGGAGCTGACTGTCAGAGTAGGCGTCTCCCCCTGGGAGGCGTAGACGCTGGCCGCCAGCTTGGGATTGCGGAAGCTGTCCATTACACCATGGTAGCAGATCCGATCCCCGGAGCCGAAATCCTTGTGGGTAGCGTAGTCGAACATACACCAGCCAAAGCAGCCCACATGATCCCCATCGCCGTAGGCGGCGTTCAGGACCCGGGTGTGCCGCAGGGCATGCTCCTGCCGGTGGGGCGCGTCGTCGAAGGACTTGGTGGGGTACATATGGCCGCTGTGCTCGGAGATCAGCAGAGCTTTGTCCTGATCCGCCATGACCTTCCTCTTCCGCCTGGCACCGGGGTTATTGCCCGAGTGGGAGAAGTCGTTGAAGGCGTTGACATCCTCCAGCAGATGGCTCTTCTCCAGGTACCGGACGCCGGAGGTCGCCCGGCTGGGGTCCAGAGCATGGGCAATGGCGTTGGTCCTGGTATAAAACGGGTCGTCGTCCATGCTTTCATTGATGCGGACGCCCCAGAGGATGATGCTGGGATGGTTTCGGTACTGCAAAACCATCTCCTCCACCATTTCGCAGGCCAGATCCTTCCAGGCATCGTCTCCGATGTGCTGCCAGCCCGGCAGCTCCGTGAAGACCAGCAGCCCCAATTCATCGCAGGCATCCACAAAGTGCTGGCTCTGGGGATAGTGACTGGTGCGGACAGCGTTGCAGCCCAGCTCCTGCTTCAGGATGCGGGCGTCCTCTCTTTGCAGGCTCTCTGTGGCGGCATAACCGATGTAGGGATAGCTCTGGTGCCGGTTCAGGCCCCGCAGGAAAATCTTTTCCCCGTTCAGATAGAAGCCGTCCGCCTGGAATACTGCCCTGCGGAAGCCGAAGCGGGTCTCCCGGGTGTCCAGAACTTCGCCCTTCTCATCCAGCAGCGCCGCCTCGCAGCGGTACAGTTTGGGCGCATCCAGCGTCCAGGGTTCCGCCTGAGGAAGCTCCAGGACCTGGTGGATCTCCCGTGCCGCCGCCACCGTTTTACCCGTCAGGATCTCCCCCGTCAGATCCTTCAGGGACAGCCGTACCTGCGCGGCGCTCTCCGGACGGTCCAGCGTCAGGCCGACATCCGCCGTCCGCAGGGTGGGCGTATGGACGAACAGGTTTTCCATACGGCATTGGACCGCCGTTTCCAGCCAGACCTCCCGGTACAATCCGCCGTAGGTCAGATAGTCGATCACGAAGCCGAAGGGCGGCACCTCAGGATCCTCCCGGGTGTCCAGACGAACAGAGAGCAGGTTCTCCCTGTTTCGGTCTGCCAGGTCGGTGATCTCCAGCGTAAAGGCCGTATAACCGCCCCGGTGGTTCCTCGCCTTTTTTCCGTTGACGAACACCTCCGCCTGGTGGGCCGCGCCGTCAAAGCGCAGAAACAGCCTGGGAGCGTCCCCGGGGACCGTAAAACGCCTGCGGTAGCCGCAGACCATCTCGTAGTCCTTGGGGGAAGCGTAGTGCAGCGGCACTTCCCGGCAGGTATGGGGCAGACGCACAGTCCGCGCTTCCGCACTTTCGCCCCGCAGGAAGGCTTCCGTACAGTTTTCCGTAAATTCCCAGTCGTTGCATAGGCTGTATTGCATTGTTTTCCTCCTTAAACTCTGCTGCTGTTGCAGACCAGATAGAGGATCTGGTGATCCTCCCCGATCTTCCGCAGCATTTCCAGGGCGCGCCTGGTATGATCGTCGTCCAGGTTTACAAAGGGGTCGTCCAGGATCAGGAAAGGCGTTTCCTCTCCGAAGAGCGCGTCCACAAGAGACAGGCGCATGCACAGGGCAATGCAGTCGGAAAGCCCCGCGCTGAAGCTCTCCGTCTCCCTGGCCGCTCCCTGGGCGTCGATGCGCAGCTTCAGATCCTTATCCACCAGCACATTGCCCAGGTCGCCGGACAGCAGCGTCCCGGCATATTCCCGGAAGCCATCCTCGATCTTTGTTACATAGCTGTTGGCCAGCGCGTCCTTGGCCTGCTCCAGAAGGGCCATGGTGCGGTCCGCCAGCGCGCATTTCCGTTCCGCTTCCCGCAGCTCGTCCTCCAGGTCCGAAAGTCTGTCCTCCCACGCCGGGATCCTCTCCACGCTCTGCTGAAGCCCCCCGCGTGTCTGCCGTGCCTCCCGCAGGGCATCCTCCAGTTCGTCCAGCCGGGCCTGCACCTGCTTCTCCCGGTTTTCCAGCGACTCCGTTTCCGGGATCGGCTGCACCGGGCCAACGTCGCCGTATTTCTCCAGGAAAGCGTCCAGTGCCGTCTTGGCGTTTTCCAACTCCGCGCAAAGTACCTTCCGGGTATGTACATCCGCTTCCGCTTGCTGAATGCAGGCAGCCTCCGTCTGCCCGGAAAGAGCATATCGGTTCAGGAATTCCCGGACCATCTGGATGGCCGTCTCCGCCTCCTGCCGGTCCCGGGCGTTCTCTGCCGTCCGTCTTTCCTGTTCCTCCCGAAGCCGCCGGGTCAGGGTACCGTAGTTCCCCACCGCTTCCCGCAGTTTTTGGGGAAATTCATCGTTGTAGACCTCGCCGGGATAAAAGCGTTCAAAAGCCTGCCGCAATCCAGACTGTATCTGCCGCAGCTGCGCGTCCGTCTCCCGGCGCCGCTCCACCCAAATATCGTTTCGCCTGGACAGATCCAGATACCGCTGCTTGTCGGCCAACAAAGCGGCCAGCTTTTCCTCCGGCTCTGACACATCCGTATAAAACCGGCTCAGGAAAGCATCCAGCCGCCGCTGCAAATCGGAAAGCCCCTGTTCTTCCGCAGCGGAAGCAGCGTCCAACCCGGCTCTTGCCCGCCTTCTTCCCAGCACTGCCCCAAGCAGAGCCGCAGCTCCCAGGGCCAGAGCGCCTGCCCCGAATATGGGCAGCTTCAGCATCAGAAGCACCGCCCCCAGGGCCAGCAGCGCCAGGCCGAAAATAAGGATCGGAATACCGTGCTTTTCCGCCGTCCGTTCCGCCTTCGTCCGCCGCATGCCCCGCAGCTCCGCGATCCGGCGGCACTGCCGCTGGGCCTCCCGGATCCGGGCATCCTCGGGAATGCCTTGGGCGAAAGTATTCCCCAACGCCTGATAATCCGCCTGCTCCTGTTCCGAAAGCCCGCCCGGCTCCCGGCTCCGCAGCAGAACATCCCGGTCCTGCCGCAGCCGTTCCCAGGCCGCCAGCTCTGCTTCCCGGGGAATTCCCTCGGAAAACAGCCGGTTCAGGGCCTCCAATTGGCTTTTTTCTTCCCCGGAAAGGAAAGCCGTCCCCGCTTCGGCGCGGCTTTCCACGCGCTTTTGGGCATCCAGCGCCCGGGTCAGGTTCTCTCTCTGTTCGTTCAATTCCCCGAGCGTGGGATAGCCCTTGGGATACTGCCCGTCCAGCCGGGCAAGGGCAGCTTCTCTCTCCCGGAGCTGCCCGCGCAGCCGTTCCAGCTCCTCCTGCCGCAATCGCGTTGCTTTCTGTTCATTGGCCTGCCGCAGCTGCTCCCGCAGGGTCTCCTTTTCGGCGTCTGCCCCGTGCTTTTCCAGATTCAGGGCGTCTATGCGCCGGCAAACCGCCTCCAGCGGCTCTCTGTTTTTCGCCGCTTCTTCAATGGCGCTTTCCAGTTCGCGGCATTCCTGACGCAGCCGGGCGATCTGTCCGCCCTCGCCCTTGAAAAGCTTCAGCCCCTTGCGGTATTCCTGGAGACGCTTCATGGCAGTATCGTAATTGTTCAGATCGTTGGTGTCCTCCACCAGATTGGTCAGCTTTGTGCGGATGGAGGTTGTGGCCGTCACATCCCGATCGGTCATCTGGGGCACAAAGGTGCTTCTGGCAAATGCGTCAGCATCCAGTTGGAACAGCTCTTCCCCCAGATTCTCCGAAAAGCGGGTGCTCTCCGCCCGGTTTGTCAGATCGTACAGGGAAAAGCTGTCCTCTTTTTTTCCAAAGTACCGCGTCACCCGGTACTGAACGCCCTGGTACTCAAATTCCAGGAAGCCGCCGTAGCTGCCCCCCTGCCAGGGGTCATAGCGCCTGCGCTCATTTTCCGTCAGGCTCTTCACCCGGGATTTGGGCAGGCCGTAAAACATGGCCTTGATGAATGCCGCCAGTGTGCTTTTTCCGAAACCGTTTTCCCGGCAAAGTACATTCAGACCATCTGTAAATTCCTGGTCAAAGTCGGACAGCACGCCGAAATTTTCAATATGGCACCGCAAAAGCTTCATAGTCCGATCTCCTCCCCCGCCAGCGCCTGAAGTCCCGCGCGGATCATAGCCGCCTTGTCGGCGTCGTCCTCATCCCCCGCCATGATCAGGCGGATAAAGGCACCCTTCAGGGACACATCGTTTTTATATCGGTCCGGGTCCAGGGAGCAGGTCGTTTCGTCCTTGACCTTGACGAAGGGAAAGCCGCTTTTCATCAGTTCCCGCAGGTAGGGCAGCGACAGGTCCGTATCCGGCTCGCAGCTGCCCGTCAGCAGGAATTCCACCATATCCTCGGCGCTGATCTCCCGGGCCGCCTGCTTCATAGCCTGGGCGATCTGGGCGCTTTTCGTCAGGCCCGTAATGTCTACGGGAATACGGTGGAGCCGGCGGCTGGCAAAGGGTACGAACGCGGGCGTCACCCTTCCGTCCTCCACATCCACCAGCACAAAGCCCTTGTCGCCGCATTCGTCAAAGCCCCGGCCCTCCAGGCAGCCGCAGTAGCAGTATACCCCCCGGCGGTCCAACCGCTCCAGCGCATAGGAATGGACGTGGCCCAGAGCCAGATAGTCGATGCCCTTGTTCTTCAGAAGGTTCAGATTCACCGCGTCCTCGCCGCTCACCGTACCGATCTGCCCGTGAAGCACGGCGATGTTCACACAGCCCTCCACATGGGGCACCGCTTCATAGATGGCCCCCCCATTTTCCCGGCAGAGCCGGACGCCGGAAATGGCCGCGTCCTTATATTGAAAGGTAGTCCATTCCGGGCCGAACTGCCGCAGATTCTCCGGCAGAGAACGGTCCGAAAAGACCCTGGCCGCCCCGTCATGGTTGCCCGGCAGATAGAGATAGTCCACCTCCGGCGTTCGTTCCATAGCGGCCAGAATTTCGTCCACCGTCCGCCCCCGGACCCGCTCCCCATCGAACAGATCCCCGGCGATAATGACCGCCCGGACGCCGTTTGCCGCGGCGTAGTCCGTCAGGCGAAGAAAGGAATCGATGATCTGGGCATTCCGCATGGACGCCTGGGCCGCGGACATATGGGTCAGCATAGGGGAATCCAGATGAATATCCGCACAATGGATCAGTTTCATGCTTGCCTCCTGTTTTGCCGGAATCCCGCTCCGGCATTTTCGCTTTTTCCTCCATTATACCGGATTTCCGCCGAAAATCAATGGTTTGCGAAAGCCCCGCGGACCAAATAATCCGTGGGGCCTTTTCTTTATGTGTAATACTGCGCCTGGGCGTTCCAGAGCTCGAAATACTTGCCCTGTCTGTCTCTCAGCAATTGCTCGTGGGTGCCCTGCTGGATCACGGCGCCGTTGTGGAACACGGCGATCTCGTCGCAGAAAATGCAGGAGGACAGCCGGTGGCTGATGTAAATGGCGGTCTTATCCCCTACGATCTCATTGAGCTTGCCGTAAATCTCCGCCTCGGCCAGAGGATCCAGGGCCGCCGTGGGTTCGTCCAGGATCAGAAACGGCGCGTCCTTATACAGCGCCCGGGCGATGGCCGCTTTCTGTGCCTCGCCGCCGGAGAGCAGAATGCCGTCCTTGTCCAGCTCCTTATAGAGATAGGTATCCAGCCCCTTCGCCATGGATGCCAGCCGCTGTCCGAAGCCCGCTTTTTGCAGACAGTCCTCCGCCCGGGCCCGGTCGTATTCCCTGCCGGCCCCGATATTCTGGCCCAGGGGCAGCGCCAGCAGCCGGAAATCCTGGAACACCACGGCGAACACATCCAGATAGTCGTCATATCTGTATTTGCGGATATCGATGCCATTGAGCAGGATCTGCCCCTCCGTGGGGTCATACAACCGGCACAGGAGCTTGATAAAGGTTGTCTTCCCGGAGCCGTTCATACCGACCACCGCCAACCGGGAGCCGATTTTGAATTTCATATTCACATGGTGCAGCGCCCAGCTTTCGCTTCTGGGGTATTTGAAGGACACGTCCCGGAATTCCACCTCGTATTCCCGGTCGTCCCGTTTTTCCGTGGGGAGGCTGCCCTGATACATATAATTCGGCAGCTCCAGAAAAGCCCGGATATCCCGCAGGTAGGCCGCGTTGAAGGGAAGGCGGCCCACGGTGCCCAGCATATCCGAAAGCCCGCCGCAGAGCTGGGTAATGGCCCCTACATACTGAGTCACGGAACCTACGCCAAAGGCCCCGGCCCAGGCTTTCAGGCAGACGAACACATAGACGATGCCGGTCAGCACCGTGCCGACCACCCGTCCGGCGGCGGTATAGGGCGCTATTTTTCCCAAGAGAATGGAAATCGCCGGAGAACCCTTTCTGTACATGGCCCCCTGTTCCATGGCGGGCAGCACCACCCTTTGCTGCCCGTACATCCGCATATCCATAGCCCGCCGGCGCTCTCCGCAGAAGTTGGGGTAATAGCTCAGCACCCGGTTATAAATATTGCTGCATGGCCAGAGCAGCGCCCCGTTTTCCGAAGATTTTGCGGCCAAAGCAGGCGACAGCGCCGTCAGGCCCAGCAGCAGGACGACTACGGCAGCGGCGATCAGCGGATGGTTCAGCCACATAAGCCTTTCCGCCGTCACGGGACTTGCAAACATGCTGACGGTCAAGGCCGCCGCCCCCAGAATGGAGGCGAGGCCGCCGATGACGGACTCCGCAAACGCGCCATGGATATTCACGAAGCCATAAAGATTGCCCATCATGTGCTTGCGCATGGCATGCAGCAGGTTCTCCGTTTCCGGGGATTCCACTGTGGAAAAGTCCATATCCAGCATTTTCTTCGTCTGCATCCGGTTTTCCAGCTCCCACTCCGTGCCGTGGACAGCCTGCCGCCAGTGAAACAGGGCTGCCGTCAGCAGCTGCAGCGCCGCCGTCAGGGAAAGCGTCAGCAGCACCCAGAATCGCAGCTTTTCGGGATCTCTGGGCCCCGCCAGCTCGTTGATCAGCCGGGCGGAAAGCCAGATGGTCACATAGGGGGACAGGCGCTTTGCCAGAGCGTAGGCGCAGGTGGAGAGAAACAGCTTCGGCTCCACAGCCCACCACTGTCTGACCGCCCACCAGTGCAGGGAAATGGCTTCCTTCATGGATATTTCACCCTTCATGGTCTGTCCCTCCTTCCCGGTAATAGCGGCTCTGGACCTCATAAAGCGCGGCGTATTCCCCGCCCAGGGCCAGCAATTCCTCATGTGTGCCCGCTTCCGCGATCTGTCCGTCCTTCAGAAACAGCACCCGGTCGCAGAATCTGGTAGATGCCAGCCGGTGGGAAATGTAGACGGCGGTGCGGCCCCGGGTAATGGCATCGTAGCGCAGGTACATGTCGTTTTCGGCAATGGGATCCAGCGCCGCCGTCGGCTCGTCCAGCAGCAGGATGGGCGCATCCTTGTAAAGCGCCCGGGCCAGCAGCAGCCGCTGCTCCTGGCCGCCGGACAGCTCAATGCCGTCGTCGTGCAGGGCCTTTCCCAGGTTCGTGCTGAGGCCATCCGGGAATTTGGAAATTGTCTCTTCCAGTCCGGCGTTTTTGACGCATTCTTTTACCCTTTCCAGGTCAATATCCGCCTCCGACTGGGCAATATTGGCCGCCAGACTGGCCGAAAACAGAGAGTGCTCCTGAAACACGGCGGTAAACAGCCGGTAATAGTCCCGGCGGTCAAACTGCCGGATATCCTCGCCGTTCAGCAGCACCCGGCCCTCGGTTGGGTCCAGCAGACCGCAGAGCAGCTTCACCAGGGTCGTTTTTCCCGCGCCGTTGAGGCCCACGACCGCCAGCTTCTCCCCGGGGCGGACGGTCAGATCCATGCCGTGAATGGTATCCCTTTCCGCTTCGGGATAGCGGAAGGAAACGTTTTCCAACCGCAGCGCATAGCCCTTTGGGCTGCGGGGCACAGCCTTGCCCCCTTCCAGCCGGAAAGGCTCCGGCCATTCCAGAAATTCCCGGATCCGGCACAGCTTCTGGCTCTCCCGGTGCAGGGCGATCAGGCTGTCCAAAATGGTGGTGATCCAGGCGGTAAAGCCCGTCACCGCCGAAAATTGCAGCAGGAACAGCGACGCGCTCTGTCTGCGGGTCAGGGCGGCATGGATCAGATAGGCATAGGCAATGCCGTTTCTCGCCAATGTCAGCAGCACATCCGCCGCCTTTGCTCCCAGGAAGCGCCGCTCCCGGCGGCCGCAATAGCCCTGGTACAATTCCAGGGCCTTGTCGTAGATCTCCATGAGCCAGGGCTGCATGTGAAACAGGCGGATGTCCTTTGGCATCTCATTGGACATGGCGGTATTGGTAACAAAGAGCATTTCATAACGGTATTTCGCGGCTTCCTCCCGGGTCCGGAACTCCCAGCGGCCCGCGTATTTGCCCGCGAAAAAGCCAATGGCCGTGGTGCTAACCACCAGGACCAGCAGCACAGGGGGCAGTCCCCGGAGCAGCAGCAGGTACAGCCCGAAGCCCAGCACCGCCGTGCAGAGGTCCCCGGTCAGCGTCACCATAGTCACCGGCGGCGTCTGCACATTGGTACCGCCCATGACCCGGTAAGCCAGCTCCTGTATCCGGTGAAACGCCGGGTCCAGTGTGTTGGGATAGGATGTCTCCGCTGCTTTTCTTGCCTGGGCACGGTCGAATGCATCGTACAACCGGCTGCGGAAAATATGGATGCCGTCCCGCAGATAGGAAAGCCCCGCCCCTGCAAGGGCCATCGCAAGGGTATAGAGAAGGATCGTCAGCAGCATTTGCGCCAGCGGCGCTCTGTATTCCACCTCCCGCAATATGGCAGGGCCGATGGTGATCCCCGCCAGACTGTTCAGGAGCTCCAGCGCCACCAGGCCCGCCGTTCCGGCCAGAAGGGCCTTTGTTTCCCTTCGGCAGACCCGGAACAGGTAAAGCAGGTTCTGTCCGAGGCTGTATTTCGGTTTTTCGTTCATTTCGCCACCTCCGGGCACCATTTTACACCATTGGCAAAAAAGAAGCGCAATTCCCGCGCGAACGGTACCGTTCCGAACGTGAATTGCACTTCTGTTACAGTTTCACACTTTCCAGGGGCAGCATGACCTCCGTGGCGAAAGCCCCCTCCTCACTCTGCCGGTTTACATAGCCGCCGTACTTCTCCGCCAGGCGGTCAATGCGCATAAGGCCCAGGCCATGGTTTTCCCCGGTCTTGGAAGAGAGGTATATTTTCCCGCTTTTTCGGGGCTTTCCATCCGCGGAATTGGTCACACAGATATAGAGCTGCCGCTTCAGTACGCCGATATAGACGCGGACGAACCGCGCCTCCCCTTCCGCCTGCCGCAGGCATGCCTCCATAGCGTTGTCCAGCAGATTCCCCAGAATGGCGCACAGGTCGATCTCGGAAATGCCCAATTCGGCGGGGACGGCCGCCTTGGCGTTGACGGCGATATTCTTACTTTTTATCAGAGACAGTTTGGAATTCAGAATGGCATCCACCATGACGTTGCCGGTTTTCAGCACCGTGTCCACATTGGTCAGGTCGTCATTCAGCTCCCACAGGTATTTCCGGAGGGCCTCCGGGTCATCCGTCAAAGCCAGAAGGGCCTGGATGTGGTTGTGGTAATCATGCCGCCAGCCCCGCATTTTCCGGTAGATGTTGTCCACCTCGTCGCAGTGCCGGGTAATCAGATCATTCTGAAAGGCCGCCACCCGGCGGTCAATGGCCCCGGCAAAGAGAAAATCAAAGAGTCTCATGGTTCTCCCCCGTATAATAGCGGACAAAGGCCCGGTGGACCTGCCGGGCCGCCCCTCTGGACAGGGGCAGGCGTTCCCCGCCGTCCAGAATGACCTCCGTTTTTGAAAGCCGGGAAATATGCTCCAGATTCACCAGATAAGACCGGTGACACCGGGCAAAGCCCTCGCCCAGCTGCTTTTCCAGCTCGCCCATGGATTTTTTCACCGGATATGTTCCCTTTTCCGTAACCAGCTCCACCGTATGGGAAAAGCTCTCCGCATACAAAATCGCCCTGGCGGTCAGCCGCACCGTCTCCCCTTCCACTGTCAGGAGGAGAAAACGCTCCCGCTTTCGCAGCGCTCCGGCGGCCCGGTCCAGAACCGCGAAAAGCGTTTCCTCCCGGACCGGCTTCATAAGATAGTGCAGCGCCGCCACCTCATAGCCCTGGGCCATATGATCCGGATAGCCGGTGACAAAGACGATCTGAACGGCATCGTTGTCTCTCCGGACCTGCTTCGCGAGGGAGATGCCGTCCATAGCCCCCATTTCAATATCCAGCAGAAGAATATCCCATGCCTTGTCCTCGGCATAGCGGAACAGGAAGCTTTCCGCTGAGAGAAATCGCTCCACGGAAACAACGTGTCCCCGGATTCCGGCCCAGCCGCGCAGAATATTCCCCACATATTCCGCGTCCGCGGGGCTGTCCTCCACAATTGCGGCACGAAACGCCATGGCGTCCCTCTTTTCTCTCGTTTTGATCCATTATAGCCCATTGCGTGGGAATATGCAAGCCGGGGCTGCCGCCAGACAGTCCCGGAAGTCTTATTTCTTCTTTTTATACCCGCAGTCGCAGTGCGGCCCGCATATCCATTGGCATTCCCGCGTACTTCATTTTCCTCCGTCTCTCTATTTTCGGATAAATCCACTGTCCGCGCCGGGGACCTTCTGGGATATATACCGTTCCACACGCATATGCAGGTCGTACTTTTCCCGCAGCGTCATAATCGTGCCCATCATGGGTGTGGCATGGTGGCGGTCAATGGAAGCCTGGTCCTTCCAACTGTCGATCAGCAGCACCGTCTCCGGATCCTCCATGGGGAAAAAGTATTCATAGCGCAGATTCCCCTCCTCCGCCCGGATGGCCGCCACCGTCCCGCCGGACACCATCTCTTCCGCAAACCGCCGTGCCGCGCCGTTGGCGCCGGTGTAATAAATGTTGACTGTGATGCTCATGGTGGCTCCTTTCACACGCTTAAATTCTTATCCAATCGCCTGACGCAACGCGGAAAGCATACGCGCTTCTACGTTGCTCTCGTCTGTACGAATCCGCAAGAGTGGAATACCACACTTTTCCAAGACACTGTTTTTCACCAGATCTCGCGCCTCCTGTGGGCTTCCGGGTGTATGAAAGCACGTCCCATCAATCTCCATAGCCAGGATTGGCAACTTGTTCATTTTATGGAAGAATAGGAAATCTATGTGGGTAAGTGGGTTAGCTGCAAACTGTGCTTCCCGCTCGGTGAAAATGGAAAAATCCTTCACCAAAGTTGCCAGCGCCGAATGGACCACACATCCGACTTCCGAGAACTCATCCGCTGCCAGAATTTTCTCAATGACCGCATAGGCCAAATCCTCGGAAGCGAACTCCGAAACACGCCTGTGCTTTTGAAGATACCTCGTCCTCTGGGCACCATAATCCTTGTACAGTAAGTCGAAAACCGAATAGACCTTGCTGTGAATAATCTGGCAATTATTGTACTCGATATACTTTGCCAGGTCGCCATAATTTGTTCTTTCATTTTCCTTACTATCAGAAATTACAACGGAAAGTGACTTCACCGCCCGTGAAACAGCCACATTTAGCATATTGGGGTCATCTACAAATTCCCCGATCACATTGTCCACGGATGCCAACACGATTGCATTCTTTTCCCGGCCCTGGAATTTATGTACCGTAGCAACATCATATTGTTCTCCAAGCTGGTGTTTGATCGCCGCAACCTGATCTCGGTAGGGCGTTATGATCCCAATATCTGTAAACCCTTGCTTTTTCAGCCTCGGCAAAACTTCCTCTTGGATAACATCGATCTGCCTCTGATTGAAGTGACCCCGAGCGTGATTCCCGGGAGCTGTGCGGTACATTGTCAGTACATCCGGCTCTCCATGGTCCTCCGTCATGACCACCAGTTCCCCGTTATAGAATTTCTGATTGAAGAATCCGGCGATCTTCGGGTGACAGCGGTAATGTTCCTTCAAAAGGACAGACGGAACCTGGGGCCAGATTTCCGCCGCAGAGGAAAGCAAACTGTGGGTCGCAAAGTGATAGCGTTCATCGAAATGGTGCCGATCCCAGATTGCATCTGCCATCTGCACGTCCTGGGGTGTTAAAACATTGGGCAGTTGTTTCAGATCCCCTACGATCACAATGTTTCTCGCGCAGCAAAATGCCAGAACACCTGTTGCCAAATCTACCTGAGACGCTTCATCAACGATCAGATAATCGTATACAAAATCCGTGGAAAGCGTTCCCTTAATAGAATACGTAGTACTCAGGACTACCGGATACTCCTTTGTAAATTCCTCAGAATTCCCTCGAAAATCTCTGTTGTCAAAACGCCGCCGCGGCAGATGCCAGTGATAGCGCTGTGCCAATTCCGCCCGAAACAATGTCATCGAGATTTGGCGAAGCTCCTCCATCTTCGTTTCAAAATGGTAGTTTTTCAATCTGCTTCCTAAGGCTTCCTTTTCTGTCCGCAATTCCGCGATCTTATTCTTGTAGTACAGATTTTGCAAGAAGGGAATTGCAGCCTCCGGCACACTTCCAAACAGGCTTACTGCTGCTCTGCTGAACCGAATGGAAAGAAAAAGCCTTTTGAAAAAACCGATTTCCTTTCCGGCGTTGTTTTCATACTCCAACCACAGGGAAAGCAGCTTCCGGGAGGAAAGCCTGCCCAGGCGCTCAGTACCGGCAGGGCTTACCCTTCGGGATCTGTAGTATTCCCCAAAATAAAACTGTTCCGGCTTTATCTCCAGAAGCTCCCGGTCAATTTGGGCGATACGGTTCCGGGCCTCCAGCATCTCCTTCAATTCATCAGCAATACTTCGAGCGCATCCCCGCAGTGCCTCTATTTCCGCCTCGGACCTCGCCCAGGATGACATCTGGGGATAAGCCCCGGACTGGGCTTCCAGGAACTTTTCTTTGTTGGCGTAACTGCCCAGAAACGCTGTCAGAAAGGAAAGCCCTTGTTTTTCCAGTTTCTCCGCAACATTCTGCGTAGCGGAGTTGTTATTGGAAACGACCGCAACTGTTTTTCCTCGCCGAACCGCGTTGGCAATAATGTTCAAAATCGTCTGGGTCTTTCCCGTTCCAGGCGGCCCCTGTATCATGCTGATTTGTGCCAGAAAAGCGTTTTCCACAGCCGTTCTCTGGCTCTGGTTGATTCCAAATGGGTAAACCAGAGTCTCCGTATCGCCGCGAACTTCAATATGCTTACCGGGATCCAGATACTTTGCCAGCACCGTTGTTTCTTCCACAGCCTGGATTCTGCTGTATTGCGCATTCAGAATGTTGACACCATTTTCTGCCTTCAGGCTGATTTTCTCGGCAGTCTCCTTGAAATAGGAAAACAACTCCTCCGCTTTCGCATCGAAAAGACAGTTTTTAGATAGCGTAACCTCCGATTTGCGATAGAACAAGTCCCTTTTATTTTTCCTTATCACACGGTAGTATTCACCAAAAACCAGTATCTTGTCCGCGTCTATGATCGACCGTCCATTTATTTTAAAAACGATTCCTTTCGGTTCAATCGTCCCGACCGCTTTCAAAACCTTCACATTAGCAGCATTATAATGGAATACCCGCGGGGAACTGTAAAAAACGATGTCGCATTGATTTGCGCAGAAATCATAGCTTTCTACGGAATTTGTTTTGTTTTCACCCTTTATCAGGATCATTTCATCTATCCGCGGCTCCATACACCGGTTCACGCTCCCTGTGCTGATTATCCATCAATTATAGCGCATTTTACCGCAGAATGTCAATGTAGAATCAATTCCTTTATTGCGCTAATCTACTCTGTTTTCCTTTGTAGGACGCCGATTCCAAGTTCCGCAAACACAACCGTGAACTCTTCCAATACACAGAGGCCGTGCTCATCAAAGGGCAGACCGGCCTGCTCGTAATCCGGCGCGAAAAACGCTCTGTGGACGCCGCGCCAATAGGCCAGGCTGCGGTCGCCTTCGCCCTCTTTCCAGGCGTGATCCGGGCTGACCTGGTCAAAGGGGACGACGGAAACCTTTGTATCCCGAATGACGCAGGCCGCCCGATCGTCGTCAAAAAGGACCACGCTGTAACAGCCGACCTCCGGGATGGGTTCCTTTTCAATCTCATAGGCGATCATCGCGCTGGCCGTAGCGGTCTTTTTGCCCTCCAGGACTAGCCCCGCAAGCTCGTCCGCCGCAGGGCCGCCGCCGCAGAATTTCCAGATATCATGGGGTGTATTGGGGTCCAGGCTTTCCTTCCGGCAATAGGAACGCCACATTTCTTCTCCGGTCATGGTCGTTATCTTCCTTTCCTGCGTATCTGCTTTTGCATACATTTGTCCCGCAGCTCCAGAATGCCCAGTATCTCGTCCGCCACCTCTTCCATGGTTTTGGGCTGGGCATCGCGCAGATAGCCCAGCATCATACGGGCGGTGAAATCCGTATCCATCTGGCTGCCCACCAGGTAAGCAAACTCCGTCGGGAAACCCATTTCCGCCAGGCAGTTCGAGACCTCATAGCTCATTGCGGTGCGTGACATGGCGTATGCGCCTCCTTTTCCGCTCATTATAACACCCTACCGGCTTGGATGCAATCTTCCATTCCCACAACCGGGAAAAATGGGACGCGTTTAACTGTTCGCTTGTCCTTACGATTTTCTTATCACCGCCACGGCGCAGGGGATGCGGCCCTGACAGAGGGTGCAGCTGACGTTTTTATAGCCCGCGTCCACGAAGAACTGCCGGTAAGTGTCCAGTGTAAATTCCCGTTTGAAATCCGCCCCCGCTTTTCCGATGGCGTTGGATACGGCATTTGTCGCGCCGTCCTCTCTTTGGTTCATATAGGTGGGAATAATGATCCTGCCCCCCGGCCTGCAAACCCGGTCCAGCTCCGCCAGCGCTCGCCGCGGCTCGTCCAGCAGGTGGATCACGTTGGCGGCCACCACCGTGTCAAAGCGCACGTCCGGGTAGGAAAGCTGCAGGATATTCTCTTGGGCGAAGCGCACATTTCCGTATTTTCCGAATTTTCGCTTGGCGCGCTTCAGCATTTTTGGGGAAAAATCCGTAGCCACCAGGCTTTTGCACCGGGGGGCCATCACGCCGGTGAGCAGTCCCGTCCCGCAGGCGCATTCCAGCACCTCGTCAGAAGGGAAAATCAGCCTTTCCACGGCGGCGCACAGCGCCTTGTTGGCTTTTCGGTTGATAACATTCGCAAAGATATCATATACAAACGCCACATTGTCCCAGAACATAACCTGCCTCCCTATTCTTTCAGCAGCGCGGTGATTTTGGCAAAGTCCTCCCTGGCCTCCTTGAAATAGGGCAGCATGCAGTAGCAATGCACCATTCCGGGCCGGGCAAAGGCCGTATAGGGGACGTTGGCCCGCCGGCAGGCCGCTTCAAAATCCGGCAGCGCCCCGTAAAGGACCTCGTCCGCAGAATAGAAGAAGTGGATATCCCCCACGCCCGAAAAATCCCCCCGGGAGCCGGAGATCATGTAATCCGGCACATTTTCCCGGCCGTGGCGCATGAATTTCTCCACAGTTACCATAAAGGCATAGTCGATGGCCACGTCTTTGGGATTCAGCGCCTGCATCCGCTGCCTTTCGGCGTCGTTCCAGGGCACCTCGCCGGGAGAGACGGCCACAATATGCCGGGGCTGAGGCAGCGGTTCCGGCTGGGCGTTGTTGTGGGCGGCAATGCCCAGGGCCAGCGCGCCGCCGGAGGAAAAGCCGCAGGTGCTCACATTCCCGCCGCCGTAGAGGCCGATCATACGGCGGTAGCACTCGTAAACCATGTCGTAGGTTTCCGTAATGCAGTGCTCCATGCAGAGCGGATAGAAGGGAAACCAGACGTCGCAGCCTGTGTCGTGGGCCAGCTTGCGCATCACGGGCAGATCCCCCTTATCCGGGCCGATGACCATCCCGCCGCCGAAAAAGTAGAGGATCGCCCGCCGGGAGGGCTTCCGGTCCTCCCGGACGATCAGGCAGGGGAAACCGTTGACCATAATGGTCTCGTAAAACGCCTTGTGGTCCTTGGGCACGAAGACGCCCCGGCTTCGATTCTGCTTTTCAATGACTTTTTTGATCTCCTCCTCCGGCAGCCCAAAGGCTTTTTTCGCACCGCTGAGCTTATACGCGCCCCGCAGCATGGATGCAAAAATACTCATATACGCTCCTCCTCTTTTCGTCCGGCAGAGAGCGATCGCTCCTGCCCCATGATTTTTCGATAAGTTAGTTTAAGCTAACTTTCATGTATTGAAAAAGCCGCTTTCCCGGCAGCTCTTCCGTTTGTTTCATTGTAGCACAGGGCGGCCTGTTTTGCAACAGACCGCCTGGGCTTTCAATATCAATTATTTTTCTCGAATTCCTTCGCCACATCCTCCAGAAGCTGCCGGATGGGCAAATGCTGGGGGCAGACCTTCTCGCACTTGCCGCATTTCAGGCAGTCCGAGGCTTTGCGGCCCGGGGCGGTATGGACCACATTATAGTAGTAATCCGCATTCCAGTCATGATAGAGATGCTTGGTATTCATGGTGGCGAACAGGTCCGGAATGGAGATATGCTGGGGGCATCCGTCCGTACAGTAGCGGCAGGAGGTACATGGAATCAGGTGCTTACTGTGGAATATCTCCTGTACCTTTTCCACCGCCACCAGTTCTTTCTCATTCAGCGGCCGGAAATCCTTCATAAAGGAGATATTGTCCTCCATCTGCTCCAGATTGCTCATGCCGGAGAGCACCATCAGCATTCCGGGGAAGCCCGCGGCAAAGCGCAGGGCGAAACTCGCGGGGCTTCCGCCGTGGAGCGCCTCCAGAACGGCCTTGGCATCCTCCGGCAGGTTCACCAGATTGCCGCCCTTCACAGGCTCCATGACGATCACAGGCTTTCCATGCTTGCGGCATACCTCATAGCAGGCCCGGCTCTGGACGGCGGGGTCGTCATAGTCCGCGTAGTTGAACTGGATCTGCACAACCTCCACATCCGGGTACTCCGTCAGGATCTGGTCCAGCACCTCGGGCCGGTCGTGGAAGGAAATGCCCACATGGCGCACCTTGCCCTCCGCTTTCAGGGCAAAGGTTGTCTCATAAGCATGGCACTTTTTGAAATGGGGGTAGTTCCCCGCGCCCTGGGCATGCATCAAGTAGAAGTCGAAATAGTCCACGCCGCAGGCCTCCAGCTGCTGGGCAAACAGGGGCCGGATATCCGCCTCGGTCTTGAAAAAGTTTGCCGTCAGCTTATCCGTCAGGATGTACTTGTCCCGGGGATAGCGGCTGGTGAGGCAGGTTTTCAGGGCCGTTTCGCTTTTGCCCTGCAAATAGCCGTGGGCCGTATCAAAGTAGTTGAAGCCCGCGTCCAGGAACGCGTCCACCATACGGCTCGTCTCGGCGGTATCCACCTCTCCATCCTTCATGGGCAGCCGCATGCAGCCGAAGCCGAAGTTCTTTTTGATTCTTTCCATATCAAATACCTCCCATTGATTTGTTGGAATGAATATGCTAGTATTGTAGCAGGCGGTAGTTACTACCGGTCAAGAACTTTTTTCGGAGGTTATTTATGTACTCTATGAAAGAGGCCTGCACCCTCACCGGTATGACCTATGAAAACCTGAAATTCTACTGCAACGAGGGTCTGGTGCCCGATGTGCGGCGGGACAGCCGGAACTACCGGGTATTCAATGACGAGAATATCAAATGGATCAACAGTCTGAACTGCCTGAAAAACTGCGGCATGGGTATGGCGGAAATGAAGCGGTACTTAGCCCTCTGCCAGGAGGGGCCTGACACCATTCCGGAGCGCAAGGCGATTCTGTCCGCCAAGCGGGAGGCCCTGCTGCGGTCCATCCAGGAGCTGGAAAGCGCCGTGAAATACATTGACCGGAAACAGCGCTACTATGACGCGCTCCTGGCAGGCGAGCCTGCCCCTGAAATGGATCGCTGACTTGCTTTCCAACGGAAAACGCCCCCTGCGGTTGACCAGACCACAGGGGGCGTTCCCAGAGAAAAGAGAGGTAAGAAAAATCATTTTCGCTTCCGGCTTACGGAAGCTTCCTTGCACTTGCATGGTTATTATAGCGCATTCCCACGGAAATGCAAGCTTTATTATGTTAAATCTATATTAAGCATGTCAAATTTTTATTTTTGGAATTGTGCATATTGTATATTTGTAAACAATTTATGTCCTCACCGTTTCTTCCCTTGACTTTTTTCCGGATTGGGGTATAGTATAGGCAAATAAAAATTAGCACTCTTAATCGTAGAGTGCTAAGCCAATGAAAGAAGGATGGCTATGAATTTCGATATCTATACCACCAAATCCAAAGAGGCTGTCCAGTCCGCCCAGCAGCTTATGACCCAGAACCACAATCCCCAGTTGGAGCAGATCCATCTGCTGGCCGCCCTGGTTCAGCAGGAAGACGGGCTGGTGCCTCAGCTTTTGAAGAAAATGGACGTAACCCTGGAAAGCCTCCAGGCCGCCGCCCAGGCAGAGCTGCAAAAGCTCCCTTCCATCAGCGGCAGCGTTGACTTCGACCAGGTCCACGCTGATTCCAGTGTTATTTCCGCTCTGAACGCGGCAGAAGACCAGGCGAAGACCATGAAGGACGAGTATGTCTCCGTGGAGCACCTGCTGCTCGGTCTGCTGGAAACCGCCCAGGGCGGCGTGAAGCGCATCTTCTCCGATTACCGCATCACCAAGGAAGCGGTGCTTCAGGCTCTGCAGGCCGTCCGGGGAAACCAGCGTGTGACCACCGACAGCCCCGAGGGCACCTATGATGCCCTGGAAAAATACGGCACGGACCTGGTAAAAAAGGCCCGGGAGCAGAAAATGGACCCGGTGATCGGCCGTGACGAGGAGATCCGGAATGTGATCCGGATCCTTTCCCGGAAGACCAAGAATAACCCTGTGCTGATCGGCGAGCCCGGCGTGGGCAAGACTGCCATTGTAGAGGGTCTGGCCCAGCGGATCGTCAAGAAAGAGGTCCCGTCCTCTTTGCAGGATAAGACCATTTTCTCCCTGGATATGGGCGCGCTGGTCGCGGGCGCAAAATACCGGGGCGAATTTGAGGAGCGGTTGAAGGCCGTTCTGAATGAGGTCAAGCAGTCTGAGGGCAGGATCCTGCTGTTCATCGATGAACTGCACACCATTGTGGGTGCGGGCAAAACCGAGGGCAGCATGGACGCAGGCAATCTCCTGAAACCCATGCTTGCCCGTGGTGAACTGCACTGCATCGGCGCAACGACCCTGGATGAATACCGGCAGTATATTGAAAAAGACCCCGCCTTGGAGCGCCGTTTCCAGCCGGTCATGGTCAATGAGCCTACCGTAGAGGACACCATCGCGATCCTGCGTGGTCTGAAGGAGCGCTATGAAAACTTCCACGGCGTGAAGATCACGGACCCCGCCATTATTGCCGCCGCGACCCTTTCCCACCGGTATATCACCGACCGGTTCCTGCCGGACAAGGCCATCGACCTGATCGATGAGGCCTGCGCCCAGCTGCGGACCGAGCAGGACTCCATGCCCACCGAGCTGGACAGTGTGAACCGTCACATCATCCAACTGCAAATTGAGGAAGAGTCTCTGAAGAAAGAAGAAGACGATCTCTCCAAGAGCAGGCTTGCCCAAATCCGCAAGGAGCTGGCCGAGGAGCAGGAAAGCTTCAATGCCAAGAAAGCCCAGTGGGAGAACGAGAAGAACTCTCTGGAAAAGGTTCAGCAGCTCCGGAAGGATATTGAGGACCTGCACCGTCAGATTGAAGCAGCCGAACAGAGCTATGACCTTGGCAAGGCTGCCGAGTTGAAGTACGGCCGTCTGCCCCAGCTGCAAAAACAGCTGGAGGAGCAGGAGCGACGGAACCAGTCTGAGGGCGACGGTGCCCTGCTGCATGAAAAGGTCACGGACGAGGAGATCGCCAAAATCGTGGAGCGCTGGACGGGTATCCCCGTCAGCCGTCTGGTCCAGGGCGAACGGGAGAAGCTTCTGAATCTGGAAAGCATCCTGCACAAGCGGGTCGTGGGCCAGGACGAGGCCGTGCGGGTGGTCACGGAGGCCATCCAGCGCAGCCGTGCTGGCATTCAGGACCCCAACCGGCCCATTGGTTCCTTCCTGTTCCTGGGTCCCACGGGCGTGGGCAAGACGGAGTTGGCCAAGGCTCTGGCAGAGGCCCTGTTTGACGACGAGAACAACCTGGTGCGGATCGATATGTCCGAGTATATGGAGAAATTCTCCGTCTCTCGGTTGATCGGAGCGCCTCCCGGATACGTGGGCTATGAGGAGGGCGGCCAGTTGACGGAGGCCGTCCGCAGGAAGCCCTACAGCGTGGTGCTGTTCGACGAGGTGGAAAAGGCCCACCCGGATGTGTTCAATATCCTGCTGCAGGTGCTGGATGACGGCCGGATCACCGACTCTCAGGGCCGCACCGTGGACTTCAAGAACACCATTCTGATCCTTACCTCCAACCTGGGCTCTTCCGAGCTGCTGGGCGGCATCCGTCCGGACGGCGAGATCGATCCTGCCGCCAAAGAGCGGGTCATGATGCTGCTGCGGCAGAGCTTCCGTCCCGAGTTCCTGAATCGTCTGGATGAGATCGTGTTCTACAAGCCCCTGACCAAGGACAACATCACCAAGATCATCGATTTGCAGATCGACAAGCTCAACAGCCGTCTGGCCGAGCAGCAGATCACCTGCCGCCTGACCGACGCCGCCAAGCAGCACATTGTGGATGAGGCCTACGACCCTGAATTCGGCGCCCGTCCTCTGCGCCGCTATGTGCAGCACACCGTGGAAACCATGCTGAGCCGCAAGATCCTGGAAGGCCGCATCACCACCGGCTCCACCGTCACCGTGGACTGCCGGGACGGAGAACTGGTGCTGGTGTAACGGGATGGATGATTTCCCCCCTATAAAAGCAAAGACGCAGGCCCCCGCCGCAAAGCAGGGGCCTGCGTTCTGCTATTTCTCCGGCATAATGCTATTGCACATTCCGGAAATTACACCTTTTGCGGCTCCACCAAAGCATCTTCATGAATCAGCAGCAGGTTCCTATTTTCCGCTGCCATATCCCGGAGCCTCTGCGTGAATCCGCTCTTGCTGAACAGGCCAAAGAGCACATCGTACCCTGGAAAAGTCTTATGAATTTCCATTGCGTTTGCGACCTTCTCCTTCAGTGCGAAATACACGTTTACATCCACCGGCTTTGTGTGATATTTGCATTCTCCGGCAAACAGGCGCTTGTTCTGATGGTCCACCGCCATAACATCAATTTCCGTGTCTCCCGCAAAATCATTCAGCCAGTATGCCCCGATACGAGAGGGCGTAAATGAAATCGTCCCATTTTTGCACAGCGCCGCAAAAATGTCCCTGCAGATGTCCTCATAGGCGAACGCGACAAACTTCTCAATGAAGTCTTTATGGATCTCCTCCAGAACGATCTGCATATTGTCCAATTCCAGTTCACCCTTAAATGGGTAAACATAGCGGAACCAGAAGCGAATAAAATTATCGGCAATGAAATACAGCCCCTTACGGGATTTTTCCAGGTTCTTTTCCGTGATTGGCGTCCGTTTTTCCACAAATCCGAGGTCTGTTAACGTGGCAAGATATTGCGTCAGCCCCGATGTCTCCTGCCCCAGTGCCCCCGCGATCTTGCTCAGCTTATGGTTTCCGTCCGCAATGACCTTAATAATGGAGAAATAGTTTACCGCCGTTACGGATTCACTTTTCAGCAGAAAATTTGGCTCCTCATACAAAAATCCGCTCTTGGACAAAACCGTATCTTTTAACTGTTCCTCCAGTGTTCTGCCGTCCTCAAAAAATTCCAGATACTTCGGCACGCCGCCGGTCACGGCATACTGTTCCACCGCCTTATCAAAGGGTAACTCCTGCGCCGCGTATACATCTGTAAACGGCAGCGGCGAGAGCCGTATCTGCGCTGTCCTGCGCCCGTACAGCGGGCTGTCATAGGACAGCGCATACCTTTGCATCATTCCAATCAAGGAGCCGGACAGAATCAGCATTACGCCGCTGTCTTTCAGTATCTCATCCCATGCGTTCTGCAAAACGGACGGGAAAGCCGGGTTCGTTTTCACAAGATACGGGAACTCATCAATGACCAGTATCTTCTTTTTCCCCGGCCTGTAATCAGCTACTACCTGAAACAAATCCAGCCAATCCGTAAACACCGCTTTTCGCAGGAGCGGATTTTGGGTCGTTCGCGCGATAACACCGGCCAAACGCTTCATGCTCTGGCTTTCCAATTCTTCCGTGGCGAGAAAATAGAAAGCGGACTTGTCCTTTAGAAATTCCTTGATCAGGGTCGTTTTACCAACCCTGCGGCGGCCATAGATGACCACAAAGCTGCCGCCGCGATCGAATTCCGCATTTAATTTGTTCAGTTCTGCCTGTCGGCCTATAAATCTCATTCACGGCTCTCCTTAATATAAACAAGCTTATGATAAATTATTTTATGATAATTTTATTTATATTATACATCATTGATCCGAAAAGTCAACAGCGGAGATATTCCACCTACGGGTCTTAAACAATCTCGTTTTGCAAGCCGGCTTTCAGAGTCCTTTTCTCCGGAACACCCCCCGCCAGGTTTCCCGTGCGGCGCAGATCTTGTCGGCGGTGCACAGGAGGACGCTCTCCCGGTATTTGGGCAGGGTCAGGTTCAGGGGGAACATGTGGGCCAGGATCATGTTTTCCTCGATATGGTTCAGGCCGAAGTCTCGCTGGGCGTTTTCCATGGCCCGGCGGGCATGGTGGGTGCCGTGGAGGGGGCGGCCTTTTTCCTTGATGTGCCAGTCGTAGAGGAAATAGTCGTGGAGCAGCGCGCCCCGGACAAGGGAGCGCTTGTCCGTGCGCAGATGCAGCAGCCGCGCCAGCTGCAAGCACATGAGGGCCACGGCCACGCTGTGCTCATAGACGCTGACGGTGCCGTGCTGCATAAAGTGCTTTTCCTGGGCCATGCCGTGGGAGCGCAGAATGTCCCCGCCGTACTGCCGCAGCATGCTCTCTCCGTGTAATTTGCGTTTCGTACTTTGCTTCATTGTCTTTTCAGCTTCCGCAGCACCGCGCTTTGCAAGTAAACAAAGGCGGCACTTTTTCGATTCAGCAGCCACATAAGGGCATTGGGGATCAGAACGCACAGGACGCCCCGGAGGATCAGATCCCCCCAGGGGCCGAAACGCAGCGCGGCGCTGACGCCCGCGATGCAGCCATAGGCCACCGCCACAATGCCCAGATGCAGCCCCTGCCGCAGAAAATAGGGCGCACTGGAGCAGCCGAATATCCGCTTGTGCAGCAAATACGGCTCAAACCAGAAGGAAGTAGCCAAGCGGGACACAGAGGTTGCCGCCAGAATTCCCGTCAGCCCCCAGCGCACGCCCATAAAATAGGACAACACCAGGTTGATTCCCGCGGCGTAGAGCAGGATGTTCCGCGTCTCCCGGAACAGGCCCGTGGTATTGCGATAGCTCCATACGGGGGTCAGCACATTGGGCAGGAAGAAATTCAGGCAGATCACCGCCACGGTGGACATGGGCAGCAGCCAGTCCTCCCCGGCCCACAGCCGGATAAAGGGATTGTACAGCGCCAGCAGAGACAAGGTGCAGAATGTGGCGATCCAGGTAAATACCAGGCTGTAGGCATCGAATACCTGCTTTTTTTGCTCCCGGGTACCGGTGGCGTTCAGATTGCCGATAGAGCCCAGCACCGCCTGGTTCAGGGTATTGGTAAAGGCCGTGACCACCATGGTCTGGATCATGGTATAGTTATCGTAGATACCGACTGTCGCCGTGCTGATCATGGAGGAAATATAGAGGTTGTCTGTGCCGTTGAGCAGCTGTCCCCCCGCCTTGTAGGAGAACATATGCCGCACATCCCGGAAAATGGACTTTTTCTCCTCCTCCGGCAGCGCCTTCTTCTCCCGCAGGAAGGGATACATCCGGTCAGCCTTTTTCGAGACATAGAGGTTGTTCAGAATGGTCATGCCGATCTGGATGGACAGATACACCGTGAAATTCCGCAGCACCAGCAAAAGCAGAATTTGCAGCAGGGTGGTCAGCAGCTTGAAAAGCATGGTGTACTTGGAGATCAGATAGCGCTTCTGGTCCGCCTGGATGATGCTGGATTTATACACCAGCAGATAGGAGCACACAGAGTTTGCCAGGAACATCAGATAGTACAGCACCAGATGGAACTGGTCGATCTCCGATTTTACCAGCAGCCGCAGCACCGGGATCAGAGCCAGACCGATCACGCCCACGATCAAAGCAATATAGCGGTAAATGGTCTTATAGTACCCCATCAGCGCCGCCAGACGGTCCCTGTCCCCCTCCGCCAGGGGCTTATACAGGGAATAGATCACCACGTCCGCCAGCCCCAGCTCCGTCAAAGACAGTACGTCCAGAATGCTGGTATACAGGCCGTTGACACCGGAATACTCCATGCCCAGCACCCGAATGAACACCGTCCGGGCCACAAACCCCAGCAGCGTTACCAACAGCTGGGCCGCCGCGCCGAACTTGAAATTCCGCAGGGTATTGCCCAGCCGGGAATTGTCGTTTTTATCCACAGGTTTTCTCCGTTTCTGTTCAGAAGTCTTCTCTATTCTACCGCAAATCCCATCCATTTACAAGAGCAAAAAGGCCGCTCCGACCCCCGGCTGCTGCCGGAGAAGCGGAGCGGTTTTCGCTTTTATGGCTGGGGCAGTTTTGTCTTTCCCCGATTCCCGGTCAGAATACCATAAGTCCTTGGCAGGAAGCGCCTCAGGAACACCGATAATCCGATGCAGAAAGCGAACATCACAAAGGGCATGCCCAGATACTCGATCAGCTGGGCCGCCGGGGTGGGCGTCACAAATTTGTTGACCAGCTTGAAGAAGATGACCATGGTCATCTGATGGAACAGGTAAATATCCAGGGAGAAGGGCATGAGCCATTGCAGGAATCTGCCGGGGGTGAAATCCGTAGCGCAGACCAGCCAGAAGACCACCCCCACAAGAATGCACAGCTTTTTCACAAGCTGGTTATCCGTTGCCGCCGCTGCCGCGATCAGGGCGGCATAGCCCAGGGATACGGGCCATTTTTTCTTCACATCGTCCAGGTGTACATCCCAGCGGACCAGACAGGCCCCCAGGGTAAAGAAGCAGATGGCCTCCGTGGTAATGGTGAAATACCGGGTCTTTGGCAGCAGGTACAGCACCAGCACCGCCGCCGCGCTGAGCTTCGGCGCTTTTTTCGTCAGCCAGCCGATCGCCGGGGCAATGAGGTTCATGACGAACAGATCTCGCAGGAACCACAGGTGGTACACCATAGGTCCGCCGGAACGGTTGCCCAGATACGCGTCCACCCAGTCCCCCAGACTCCAGTCCAAGATCCGCCCCTGGGAGAAAAACGCCGCCGTAAAAGGGATGGCCTGGCAGACGATATAAAAAAGGATCCACAGGGTATTCAGCAGCAGATAAGGCGCCGCCAGAGAGCGGCACTTTTTGCGCATATTTTCTTTCCAGAAAAAGTCCCTGCGGAACAGCAGGACCCCGGCGATCAGGAAGAATCCGGGCACGGCGCACCGGGGGATAATATCGGACCCCAGCCGCTTGAGCAGCTCCAGCCAGCCGGGCGTCTCAAACACCACACTGCCCCCGGCCATATTGACCCCTTCCTGATTAGAGTGGATGAACACCACCATAAACGAGAACCACAGCTTTGCCAGGTTCAGACGCTGGGACGCTTTGGGGGAAATGACATATGTACCGGCCATAGGATGGCTCCTTTCCAAAATAAAAACGCCCAGCCGATTGGCCGGACGTTCTGTTGGAGAAGCTCACCAGATTTGAACTGGCTACCGGCTTCCCGAAAAGCTGCGCTTTCCGGGAACCCTTCCGACCTCTTATTGAAATAAGCGCTTCGCGCTGGGATTCGGCCGCCAGTTCTCTCGATGAAAAATTAAAAAACGCCCAGCCGATTGGCCGGACGTTTTGTTGGAGCTGCTAGCCAGATTTGAACTGGCTACCGGCTTCCCGAAAAGCTGCGCTTTCCGGGAACCCTTCCGACCTCTTATTGAAATAAGCGCTTCGCGCTGGGATTCGGCCGCCAGTTCTCTCGATGAAAAATTAAAAAACGCCCAGCCGATTGGCCGGACGTCCTGTTGGAGCTGCTAGCCAGATTTGAACTGGCGACCTCATCCTTACCAAGGATGCGCTCTACCGGCTGAGCTATAGCAGCAAACGGCATCTGATGGAGCTGCGATATGGAGCTGCTAGCCAGATTTGAACTGGCGACCTCATCCTTACCAAGGATGCGCTCTACCGACTGAGCTATAGCAGCATTTTCGCCGAATGCTAGGGTATTATACAATGCATTCGCAAATTTGTCAATAGCGAAATTCAGAAAAAGGTCATTTTCTATTCCGGTTTTCGCCCGTTTTTCTGTTCTTTGCCCGGCGCACATTTGTCTCTGGACAATCCGGATTCCTGTGGTATAATGTAGAAAAAGAAAAATTGGAGGAAAAACCTATGCCCTGCACAACCCTTCTGGTCGGCAAAAAGGCCAGCAACGACGGCTCTACCATGATCGCCAGAACCGACGACGGATACTTTGACGTTAAGAAAATGGTGGTCATCGACCCCAAAAAGCAGCCCAGGACCTACAAAAGCGTCATCGCCCATCTGACCGTTCCCCTGCCAGAAAATCCCCTGCGCTATACGTCCTGCCCCAATGTGGACCCCGCCGAGGGCGTCTGGCCCGCCACGGGCATCAACGAGGCCAATGTGGGCATGAGCGCCACGGAGACCATCACCACCAATCCCCGGGTCCTGGGGGCGGACCCCATGGTCCGCTATCGGAAGGCCAAGCGCCGGGGCGAAAAGGATGTCCCTGGCGGCATCGGCGAAGAGGACCTGGTGACGCTGGTGCTGCCCTATATCCGCTCTGCCCGGGAGGGCGTGCTGCGGCTGGGGAAACTCCTGGAGCAATACGGTACTTACGAATCCAACGGCATCGCCTTCAACGACGAAAACGAGATCTGGTGGATGGAGACCATCGGCGGCCATCACTGGATCGCCCGGCGGGTAGCGGACGAGGAATGCGTCGTCATGCCCAACCAGTTTGGCCTGGACCGGTTTGATTTCGAGGACGCTTTCGGCCCGGGGAAGGAAAACCTGTGCTCCGCCGACCTGAAAACCTTCATCGCGGAAAACCATCTGGACACCAACAATGACGGCCATTTTAATCCCAGGAACTGCTTCGGTTCCCGCTCCGACTCCGACCATGTGTACAATACCCCCCGGGCCTGGTTCATGGGCCGGTATCTCTGCCCCACGAAGTACCGCTGGGAGGGAGACAATGCGGACTTTACCCCTCAGAGCGACAATATTCCCTGGTCCTTCGTGCCGGAACGGAAGGTCACGGTGGAGGATGTGAAGTACATTCTCTCCTCCTACTACCAGGGAACGCCCTACAATCCCTATGCCCACGCCGAGGATCCCCGGAAGGGCATCTACCGCACCATCGGCATCAACCGCACCGGCGTCATGGGCATCTGCCAGATCCGCGGCGACCTGCCGGACGCGCTGAAGGGCGTGGAGTGGATCTGCTTCGGCTCCACCAGCTTCGACACGGTGCTGCCCGTCTACACCGGCGTTTCCAAGCTGCCCAAGTACCTCACCGACGTTACCACGGACGTGTCCACTGAGAACTTCTATTGGGGCAGCCGTTTGATCGGCGCTCTGGCCGACCCCCACTACGGCGCGGCCATTGTCCACGTGGAGCGCTACCAGGCTGCCGTGGCCGGCCGGGCGCGGGCCATTCTGCGGGAGTATGACGAGAAATACCGGCAGACCGGGGACCGGAGCCTCCTGGAGCAGGCCAACGAGGCCCTGTGCGCCATGGCCAGGGAGGAGACGATCCAGGCCCTGGGCAAGGTCCTCATGACCGCCAGCCAGGGCATGAAGAACGGATATAACCGGGGAGATAATTGATTTTCCCGCCAGAAACGCACCGGCGCCCCGGGCTTCCGCCCGGGGCGCTGTTTTAGGCCCACACACATATATTGGCTATTGGCGTCATTTTTCTTTTTGGGAATTTGTGTCTATCCTCTTCCCTTTTTGCCGCGGATACTGTATAATGGGTTCGCGAAAACCTGAAAGAGAATTCTTGACTTTCATTATATTTTTGACTTTCAGCAGGAGGAAATCATTATGTCTTCACCCAGCCTTATTCTCTCCCGGGACCGGAAGGAAGTTCTGGACGCGGGATTTTTTGCGGCGTTCGGTCAGCAGCCGGAGCGGTATTTTTCCGCCCCCGGGCGCACGGAGATCGGCGGCAACCATACGGATCACCAGCGGGGCTGGGTATTGGCCGCCGCCGTGAATCTGGATACCCGTGCTGCTGTCCGGGTCAACGGCACCAAAACCGTGCGCATTCTCTCCAAGGGCTACCCTCTTTGTACCGTGTCCCTGGACACGCTGGTGCCCCAGGAAAGCGAGATCAACACCACCCCCGCCCTGGTGCGGGGCGTCTGCGCCCGGTTTGCGGAACTGGGCTGCGAGGTCGAGGGCTTTGACGCCTACTGCGAGTCCACGGTGCTGCCCGGTTCCGGCCTCAGCTCCTCCGCCGCCTTTGAGGTGCTAATCGGCACCATCGTCAATCATCTGTTCTTCGATGGCCGGGTCAGCCAGCCGGAGATCGCCCAGATCGGGCAGTACGCCGAGAACGTCTTCTTCGGCAAACCCTGCGGCCTGATGGATCAGACCGCCTCCGCCGTCGGCAACCTTGTCACCATCGACTTTGCCGACAAGGAACACCCCGTTATCGAGCCTGTGGACTTCGACTTCTCCGCCTGCGGCCACGCCCTGTGCATCATCGACAGTCAGGCCAGCCACGCCGATCTGACCGACGAATACGCCGCCATTCCCGGTGAACTGAAGCAGATCTGCGCCTACTTTGGCAAAGAGGTCCTGACCCAGATTCCGGAAGCCGACTTCTTCGCCGCCATTCCCGCCCTGCGGAAAACTTGCCCCGACCGGGCTGTGCTGCGGGCTATCCATGTCTACCAGGACAACGCCCGGGTGCCCCGGCAGGTGGCAGCCCTGCGCCAGGGCGACTTTGCCGCGTTCCTGGCCCTGGTCAAGCAGAGCGGCTATTCCTCCTACATGTACTTACAGAACGTGATCCCAGCGGGCTATGTGGAGCACCAGGACGTGGCCGTCTCTCTGGCCCTGTGCGAGCACTATCTCCAGGGCCAGGGCGCTTACCGTGTCCACGGCGGCGGCTTCGCCGGTACCGTCCAGGCGTTTGTCCCCTTCGAGCTGCTGGAGTCCTTCCGGGCAGGCATTGACGCCGCCCTTGGAGAAGGGGCCTGCCATGTGCTGTCCATCCGTCCCCAGGGCGGCGTGGAAATGGAAGTGGAGGCCTGAGCCATGCAGATCGAAACCTACATTGATTCCCTGGTGTCCTACGCCATGAACCACGGCCTTGCGGAGCCGGTGGACCACCAGGTGCTGACCAACCGCATTCTGGACATCCTGCACAAGGAGGATTACGCCCCCTCTCAGGAGCCTCAGAGCGAGGACCTGGAGGAAATTCTCAAGGGACTGCTGGACTATGCCTGCGAGAGGGGTCTGTGCGAGGACAACGTCACTGCCCGGGACATTTTCGACACCCGCCTCATGGGCGCGCTGACCCCCATGCCCCGGGAGGTCATCCGCGCTTTCCGGGAAAAGTACGCCGTCTCCCCCAAGGAGGCCACGGACTGGTACTATCGCTTCAGCGGCGACACGGACTACATCCGCCGCTACCGCATTGCCAAGGACATGCGCTGGAAGTACAAGAGCGAGTACGGCGAAATGGACATCACCATCAACCTCAGCAAGCCTGAAAAGGATCCCAAGGCCATTGCAGCCGCCAAGAACGCGCCCCAGTCCGGCTACCCCAAGTGCCAGCTGTGCCGGGAGAACGAGGGCTATGCGGGCCGGATGAACCACCCCGCCCGGGCGAACCACCGGATCATCCCCATCACCATTGCCGGGGTGGACTGGTATCTGCAATACTCCCCCTATGTCTATTACAATGAGCACTGCATCGTCTTTAACGGCCGGCATGTGCCCATGAAGATCGACCGGGCAGCCTTTGAAAAGCTGCTGGACTTCGTGACCCTGTTCCCCCACTATTTTGTTGGCTCCAACGCCGACCTGCCCATCGTGGGCGGCTCCATTCTGAGCCATGAGCATTTCCAGGGCGGGCACTACACCTTCGCCATGGAGACCGCTCCCGTGGAAACCCCCGTTTCCTTCCGGGACTACGAGGATATCCAGGCGGGCCTTGTGAAGTGGCCTATGAGCGTCATCCGCCTGGACGGCGAGGATCCCAGGCGTCTTTCCGAACTGGCGGAGAAAATTCTGAATCTCTGGCGGGGCTACTCCGACGAAAGCCAGGGCATCGTGGCCTTCTCTGACGGGGAACCCCACAACACCATTACGCCCATCGCCCGCCGCAGGGGCAAGCTCTACGAGCTGGATCTGGTGCTGCGGTGCAATATCACGACACTGGAGCACCCATTGGGTGTGTTCCATCCCCACGGGGACAAGCACCACATCAAGAAGGAGAACATCGGCCTCATTGAGGTCATGGGTCTGGCCGTGCTGCCCAGCCGCCTGAAGGGGGAGCTGAGCGATCTGGCGGAAAAGATCGTGGCCGGGGCTGATCTCCGGTCTGACCCGGTTCAGGCCAAGCACGCCGACTGGGTGGAGGAGCTGAAAACGCGGTACACCTTTACCGCCGAAAACGCTCTGGATATCCTCTTGCAGGAGACCGGCAGGGTTTTCTCTCAGGTTCTGGAGGACGCGGGCGTATACAAGCGCACAGAGTGCGGCAAGGCGGCGTTTTTGAAGTTTATTGAAGCGGTAAACCGCTGAAACATATCTCTATCACAACGGGGCCAGGCGTTTTCGCCTGACCCCGTTGTTGATTGTGGAAACGTTTTTTTAAGACGGAAGCCCTGTCCGTATTTCGGCTGGGTGCCTCCGGCGGCGGTTTTCTTGCTTCTGCAAGAAAATCGATAAGAAGCAGCCTCAAGGGGGCGCTGACCGGCTGCTAGGGAAACTCTGAATAAATCGTCGGCGGCTGGACAGCGGATCTTTTGCCCCCCAGTCTGCGGTACGAAAAGCAGGAAATATAGCGCAGCCGTTGCCAGCAAAAGCTGGCTTACGGATGCGGCATACCCCTAGCGGGTACATACAGTATTCCCACGTTTTCCGCACCTTGTCTGGGAACAAAATCTCTCGCTGCCAGCTCTTGTCGATTTAATCAGAGCTTCCTTTATTTTTCTTTTTCGTCTGGCTGAGACTGCTTCGCAGGGTAAAGGCTGTAGTACCATTCCAGAAAATCCGCGTACATTTCCTCGCCCTGCTTTCTGGCCTTTATGGCATCGTCTATGCTTTCATAGCTTCCCAGATAGTATGTCTTTCCCTTAAAGGTGATCTGGGCCGCCCATTTTCGGCATCTTTTGTTCCAGTAAACGCCGGTGACGCCGCTTCTGTTGGTAGAGATCGGACAGTCTTTTGCGGCTTCCAGCTTGGTTATGGAGGTCCCGTCCACAAGACGGAGATTCTCCAGGATCGTCGTCTTTTTCAGGCAGCCGCAGCTTTTTGTTTTACCGCTCTGCAAAAGCGTCTGGCCTACGGTGGTTTCCTGGCCGCAGTCGCATCTGCATTTCCAGCGGTGCATTCCGCCCCGCTTCCCGGCATATTCCAATACGGTCAGCATCCCGAAACGTTGCCCCACAAAATCTTTCCTCGGCGGATGGCTCAGACATCCGCAGCTTTTCTTATTGCCGTTCACCAGCTGCTGCGTCGCGGCAAGGCATTTCTTCCCGCAGTCGCACCGGCAAAGCCACTGGGTACGGCCCTGCCCGTCCCGCCGATCGCTGGGTTCCAGACATACCAGGCGGCCGAACCTCTGTCCGGTCAGATCCAGACGCCCCGGAGCCACTTTCGTTTCGCAGCCGCAGTCCCGGACCGTTCCGCGCTGGAGCGTACGGGTATCCAACCGGATCGTATTGCCGCAGTCACACATGCAGTTCCAGACCGTGTAGCCGTTTTTCCGCTGCTCTGTGGCCCCGGCCACCGTAAGCTTCCCAACCCGCGCACCGACTTTCACCTTCATATGTGCCACTCCCGCGCCACCGCCTTCCGTATGCGCAAACCCGAATCATGCCGATTCTCTAGTAATTATCCACGCATTTTTCTTTGGATTCATCGCAAATTAAGCAAATATATTTACTGCATCGCATCACAATACTAGGGAACCTCTGATTTCATCTACACTACCGTTCTGCTGCCGGATATGGTACAATGGTATAGCTGCCACTGGCAGCTATTTTAATCAGATTCGCTGCGCGACGCACCGCCCGGGAGGGGAAGGCTTTTGGGGGAAGCTTGTACCGCCCCTCATCCGTCAGGGCTTCGCCCTGCCACCTTCTCCCAGGAGAAGGCTTTGGAGGGGGCGGCTTTTTACATTGCTTTCCGCTGGTTTTCTTCCCGGAGGTCCGGGAGAAAGGTGGCGTGGAGGGCGCCGTTTTCGTGGGTCACGAGGACCTGGACCGGGTTTTGCTCTGCCCAGGCGGGGTCCGCGTCCGCTTTTTCCTTCCAGAGCTTGTAATGGGCGGCGAAGCCGTCGAAAAGCACTTCCTCGCCCTCCTTCCGGGCCGCGGCGGCCTCTTCAACGCTGTCGTAGGCCCCCAGGAAGTACTGTCTCTTCCGGAAAACGATCTTGGCCACATATTTCCCGCGGATCAGGTAAACGCCCTTGTAGCCCGTGGTGTTGTCCTTGGGGACCTTCTTGCTTCTGATGGCGTCGATGCTGGTCCCGGCCACGTGGGTCAGGAGCTTGCTCAGCTCCTTGTCGTGCTCCCTTCTGCGGCAGCCGCAGCTGACCTGGTTGGCGTACACCATGGAATTATAGGGCACATCCGCTTCCCTGCCGCAGTCGCAGCGGCAATGCCAGACCACAGAACCCTTTTTGTCCCGTTTCTCCGTGGGATACAGCGGCACCAGCCTGCCGAAGCGGCGGCCGGTAATATCCACGGTGGCGTAATTCTTGGCTGCTTTCTCCATAGGCGCAGGTCCTTTCCGGTTTATTTCAGGGGCAGCAGGCGGGCGATCAGAACGTAACGGGCATTGCTGAATTCATAGGAGCAGGTGGAGAGGGCCAGATAGCGGTCCGATCTCCGGGGCGCGGCGGTGGAAACGAAGGTGGACTCCTTCATGGCGTTTTTGACCATGGTATAGGCCTCCGCCTTTGTCAGGTCGTAGGCGTAGACCTCGGCGTCGTCCGGGGCGACAAAACCGGCCAGCAGCTCCAGCTTATAGTTCCGGTCCGGAGTCAGGAGCCACAGGTCCGGATGCCGGTCGTAGTATTCCTGCCGCTTGTAATTGGCCAGGGAGCCGAACATGGATTTGCTTTTCATATTGTGGCCGTAGATCACGGTGTTGGCCCCGGAAAAATCCCGAGGGCTGCGGTAGTCAATGAAGAGGGTGCCGGAGCCGTTGCCCGTGCCGTCATAGAGGCGGTTCAGATAGTATTCGTTGTCCTCCCCCTGGACCACGGGCAGATTGATGGGGGTATCGGCGCAGTAGAGCCAGCCCACCACGTCCGCGGATTTTTCCAAAAGGACGTCAAAGTCCACCTCGATAGGGGTCTCCTCGTCCAGGTAGGTTTCCGCCGGTTCCGTTTCGGCGGTTTCCTCTGCGGCGGTCTTCTCCGTGGGCGCGGCGGCTTTCTCCGTCTGGGGTTCGGTTTCCCGGACGGCCACGGCCAGCTGGACCAGACTGTCGTTCAGGTCGGCGCTCTGGCGGGTCTCCAGGATATAAAAGGTCAGATTGATGCCGCCGTAGAGCAGGACCGCGCAGGCGGCGACGGCAAGGATGGTTCGGAATACTGTTCGCATAGGTGGATACCTCGATGGGTGGAATGGTTGGGTGAGCATATACCCCTCCAAGGCTTCCCCTCCGGGGAAGCTGGCTCGGCGAAGCCGAGACTGAAGAGGGACGGTAGGGGCTGTCTGTCCGCAGCGATTCGGGCGAATTCGTGTACTCTCGAACAAGGCTTTGCTGTTAGAGTTTGTACGAATTCGCCTGGGGCTATGCAGCCCTATAGCTTGTACCGTCCCTCTTTCGTCACGGCCTATGGCCGTGCCACCTTCCCCGGAGGGGAAGGCTTGGGGGAAGCCTTTGTATAGAAACATTGCGAACCGGGGGCGGTTCGCAATGCTATTGAATTAGGCTTCTTCGGAATTTTTAGGCTTCCTGGTGGCAACCAGGGCGGCCAGGATGCCCAGGCCCAGGGCTACCAGGGAGACGTAGAGCACAGGCTGGGCGGTGTCGCCGGTTTTGGGGGAACCGGTGGGGGTGGTGCGGACCACGGGGTAGACGTTCTTGAAGTTCACGTCCTCCACCTTTTCGCCCTTGCCGTTGGGGTAGAGCACGGCGGTGGCCTCCAGGCCGCTGCCGTCCTCGGCGTTGGTGATGGTGACGGTCAGGTGGTAGACCGTGGCGTCATACTTGCAGCCGGTGTAGGTCCCGGCCTTCTGGGTGATCTTATAGGTATAGATGCCCACCCGGGTGTAGGTGATGGCGGGCAGGCTCTTGGTGTCCGCGCCGGTGATCTCCATGGTGTACTCCCCGTCCACGCTGCCCTCGGGCATGGGATAGGCGGGGTCGTCCGCTTTCAGGCGGATGGTATACTTCTCCGCGGGGCTGGGCAGGGTGCCCGTCAGGGAGACGGTCACGGGGATGGAGACCTGGGGGGCCTCCTCGGCGCAGACCGGCAGGACCATGGTAAGGGTACCGGCAATGACCAGCAGCGCAAGGCACATCAAACGCATCCATCTTTTCATATTAGCTCTCCTCCTGATCTGCCGCCCGGTAGGGTTCCATAGCGGCTAGAATGATCGTTCTCGCGTCCGTAAACTCGGTGGAACAGGTGGACAGGGCCAGAACCTGGGGGTGGTCCTCCCGCTCCAGAGCGTCGAATCCCTCCTGCCGCCCGTGGAGACAATTGTCCCGGGCATAGGAAAGGAGTCCGTGTATATGAGTCTGCCATTGCTCGGGGTCGAAGATGGAATCCTCTCCGGCTTCCGTCACCAGGCAGGCGAAAATTTCAAGCTTATAGGTTTTGTCGGACAGGATCAGGGTGCCCGTCCGGTTCTCGTCAAAGAATTTCTGGTCCTTGTACAGGTCCAGGTCGCCGAACATGCCGCTGTTTTCCATATGGTGGCCATACAGCAGGGAGTAGGCGTCGGAAAAGTCCCGTTCGTTCCGGGTGTCCAGGAAGATGCTCCCGGCCAGGGCGAAATTGCCGTAGACGTCCCGGTTGACGTAGGTCAGGTTTGTGCTGCCCTGCAGCACGGGGTAGTCAATTTTCGTATTGTCCAGGGTGATCCAGGCGCAGACGTCCGGATTGATGGCCAGAAGGTCTTCAAAGGAGGCCCCGCCGCCGTCCTCCTCCACCACGGGCTTGATCTTCACCATATCCGCCTGGACGTTGCTGGCGGCGGAATAGATGCGGTTGTTATCCCACAGGGCGTAGGCCGCGTAAACGCCCGAAACGCACAGGCAGAGGATAACGACCAGGTTAAAAAGAGCGTTCGCGGCCCTCAGAAATAGTCTCGACATTGTTCTATCCGGGCAAACCGCCGCTCCTTTCCATGGGGAATTTGAAATATTTCTGTGCGGTTGGGTAAACGTATACCCCGAAAGGCACAACTCCAGGCCTTCCCCTGGGAGGGCGGTGCGTCGCGCAGCGAATCAGATAAATGATTGCCTGTGGCAATCACACCAAAAAAGTGATGGTGGCCCGCAGGCCGGATGAGGTTGAACGCCGAAGGTTTCAATAAAGCCAGCTGCGGATTTGAGGCCTCGACCTCATCCGCCTCGCTTCGCTCGGCACCTTCCCCTCCCAGGGGAAGGCTTTTTTTGCCGCCCGTCGGCGTGCGCGCTCTTCCTGTAGGGGGGCGACGCCCTCGGTCGCCCCGCTTTTTTCTGCATGCTTTTCCCGGTATTCTCTTCCGATCTCTCCCGTCAGGTGCGGGCCGGTGAGGGCAGCGGCCACTGGGGGAGAGGATCCCGGCGCTTTGGAATATCCGGGGCCCAGGCCCGGGGGCTGCGCGCCCCCGGGGTGGGGAGATCCATCAAAGGGATTTATCGGAAACGGTTATTTCCGGATCAGTCCTCGCGGCGCTTCTTGGTCAGCACCACAGCCATGCCCACGCAGGCAACGGCCAGCAGCAGGATGTAGGGCAGGGAGTCCAGGGTGACACCCATGTCAACGGTAGTACTCTTCTCGTTATTGACAACAACAGGCTTGTTCTCGTCAGCGTCAGCAACAGGCATGGAGAAATTGTTGCCAGTAACATTATTGGTGCTGACGTAAGTGTAGCCCTGCATGTTTGCTTCCGTATCAGTCTCAACGACAGACACGGTCACACCCACGGGAATGTTTTCAAAAGCCTTCGGTCCGCCGATCTCGGAGTACTTTGTGGTGAAGCTATAGCTATAAGTGTTATCAGTGTTCTTGTGCCACGCGGTATGGGCCACATCTGTACCGGCCACCTTGATAGTGGTTCCAATGGGCTTTTCGGAGGTCAAGGTGACAACAATCTCGAATTCGTCGTTTTCGTTGGCCATGTTGCCATCAACGTTCTTGGCAACAGTAAAGGAACCGGATTTAAAAGTATTTTTATACTCTTTGAGCTTATTGCCATTTTCAGGCTTCAAAATATAGCTATCTTCATTCAGGATAACCAGCTTGTGCTCGGTGTTGTCATAGCCAACCACGACAATGACATGAACTTCAGCATTGCTGTAAGTAACGCCGGCGGTACCAGCATCATTCTCCGTGATAACCCATTCATACCTACCAGCCTTGTCCAAAGAAGGAATGCTAACAGTCAGCTCACCAGGGGTCAGAGAATCAACAGTCAGAGGGGTGACAGTCAGATTTTTCGCGCCACCGTCAGGATTGGTGGTCTTAGCTACAGAGTCGAAGGTCAGAGTCTCGTTGACAACGACGCTGTTCTCGGAATCATAGGTCTTTTCAATTTCTTTAAATTCGGTCACAGGGGTGGGTTTATAGTTACCATCCCAGGTGGTTTCCCCGGTAGTGTCACCGTCGTCCGCGAACGCCACCGTGCTCAGGCTCAGGATCATAACCAAAGCCAGAATAACAGAAAGCAGTTTTTTCATTATTGGTTTACCTCCTAAATTTTGTTTCGTTTGTGAAATGTATGTTATAAGCTGTGCGCCTCAGCTCATAGCAACTTGGTTGCACGCAGATTGGGTAAAGAAGTCGAACGTATACCCTAGGTCCAAAGCCCCAAGCCTTCCCCTGGGAGGGCGGTGCGTCGCGCAGCGAATCAGATGAAATGATTGCCTGTGGCAATCACACCATGAAAAGTGAAGGTGGCCCGCAGGCCGGATGAGGTTGAACGCCAAAGGTATCAATAAAGCCAACTGCGGACACGGGGCCTCGACCTCATCCGCCTCGCTTCGCTCGGCACCTTCCCCTCCCAGGGGAAGGCTTGACTCTCGCTCGTCAGTCCTCCTGAATCTGCAATTTGATCTGCGTATTATGAGGATTAAAGCCCTCGTCTGCGGAGAATGGTGATGACCTTGCCCAGCACATTCTCCATGGGAATGGGGCCGAAGTCCCGGCTGTCCTGGGTCTGGGTGCGGTAGTCGCCCAGGACGAAGACATGGCCCTCGGGGACCCGGTAGGGGTATTCCAGCCCCTCCTTGGCGTAGGTCGGGTAAAGGATCTCGCCGGCCTGGGTGGTGCCGTTGACCTGCAGATTGCCGCTGTCGTCCAGCGTTACCACGTCCGTGGCCCGGGCGGCGATGCGGCCGAAATATGTCTTGCCGTTCACCCGGTAGACGATCACGTCGCCCTTGGCGTAGTCCTGCTGGAGCCGGAAGGCCACGGCCAGGTCGCCGTCCTTTACGGCGGGGAACATATCGTTGCCGCTGACCTGGGTAATGAGAAATACGTAGGTAAAGAGCGCCCAGAGCGCGGCGATCAGGAAGAGGATCCGGAATAACAGGCTGACGTAGCCCTGCCGGTCCAGAACGCGGTTTCTTCTGGCCGCAATAATGGAGGCGTTGGTTTTTTCAGAACTCTTCCCCATGGTCCGCCCTTTCCTGCTCTGTGTATTCGCCAACCGTCCGGGGATCGGGGGACCGGGCTTCCAGCAGCGCGTCGTACCGGGCGCGCTCGGCGGCGAGGGCCGCCTCATAGAGGGCGTTCAGCTCCCCCAGCTTCTTCCACACGTCGGCCTCGCTGACGCCGCCCAGAACGGCTTTGCGGAACCGGACCTGCTTCAGCCATTGCCGGATACGGGCCTGGGCGTAGTTCAGGGGCGGCTCCCCGGCGGGGTCAGCCGCGGGCTGGTTCCGGCCGGTTTTCCGCGCGCCCTTGGCGTGGGCGGATTGATACTTGCCTGGCATGCTGCCTCTCTCCCGGCTCAGCGGTCATAGCGGCCGCGCCGCGTCCTCACCAGCACCGCCGCCCCGACAGCCGCGAAGCCCAGGATCAGGACAAAGGGCAGGCTGTCCAGTGAAACGCCGGTATCGACGGTGATGGTCTTGTCGTTGTTGACGGTAATGGAGACATCCTCGTTGGGCATGGTGAAGGAGAGGGTTTTGCCGTTGTTGTTTATCTCAAGATCCGGAATGTCGTCCGGCTTCACCTCAGCTGTGAAGGTATAGCTGTTGCTTCCTTCCGTAATTGTCACCTTAGCGCCAATGGGAATGGAAATCTTCTCCGTTGTTTCATCCTTGCCAAGTGTGTACGTCCCTACATTCCCATCATACTCCACAGTAAACTCAAACTTGTCGTTCGCGTTGTACATATTGCCGGAGAGGGTCTTCTTGATGGTCAGGTCCTTCTTGGCCAGGGTGTAGGTGTTGGTGAATTCCGCTACAGCCGTTCCGCCATCGGTCAGAGTCACTGTTTCTTCCTTTTTGCTCTGCTGCCAGATATAATTCTCGACCTCGCCGACTTCCTCTGTAACTGTCGCAGACGCAGTTCCGCCCGCGCCTACGGTGATATTCGTGATACTATAGGTTCCCACGTTGCCATCCCAGGTCATTTGTCTGCCGGTAATTGTGGTGTTCCCATAGGTAAAGGTGAGGGAGTCCTTAAATCTATTCTGTTCGGCCTCCGACATGGTTTCCCAGCCATCCACATTGATCGTCTTCTGAATGGTCAGGTTTGCCTTGCCGGGATTGGGCTTGGGCACTTCCGTGGAGAACCACACGTTATCGATGTGGTTGCCTACCGTATTATTACTGGAAGCGGTATCGCCGGAAACGAAGAAGTAGCGGGTCAGGTACTGATTTTCGGGAACCGTATATGTGCCGCTGTGGCTTTCCCAAGGATTCAGAACCTGCTTCACATTTGAGACAGTAGTGCTGGAACCACTAGTAGTAACTGTACAAGTAAAGGTATCCTTCCATTCCCCATTTATGGAATGCTGCATCGTGTAGGAATTGCCGCTCTTTACCCATCTCCAGGTGTAAGTGATTTTTTGCACCACCGCACCCGGATAAGCAGTCGGGTTACTTATAACGCCCTGCACCGCAGTTTGTGTCGTAATGCTCTGGGCACTGTCATACGGCATAATCAAAACATACATGGTGTCCGTCTTTTCGCTGCCAGTGCCGTTTCTAGTGGGTGCGCCCACCGGGTTGTTGTTCATGCTTCTTCCTAAGTGGGAAAGCTGCCAATACATTGTGGAACCCGGAATCGTCAGCACATCCTGGAAGAGCGCACCCGCGCCCTCAGCATTGATTTCGGCGCACTGCTTGCTTTCCGCCGCGCTATAGACGCCGTGCCACTGGAAGCTGGCTGCAAGAGCATTCTCGGGATTCACCAACTCAATACGTGGATCATCCGCTGTAGTTTGCCACACAATTCCGCTTGCGCCGCTGCCGATGTATTCCTGCATTCCGCCACTCACCGCAGGAGTTTCAAAGCTGCCGTTCCGCAGCTGCGCGTAATACGCCACTTGCCTCGAATCAGTATAAACCTCATTGTCCACCGGATTGCCGTCTACCGTAGCAACCTTTGCCCTGTAATACTTCTGCGCGCCGTCGTCCAGGGCCACATTGACCCAGGAGCCGTCCTCGGCCACGTTATACTCGTCGCCTGTAACCTTGGTCCGTGTTACCGTGGTCCAATTAACGTTATCCGTGCTGCTCTCCCAGGTATAGGTAAGGGTCTGGCCAGTCGTAGCCGTTTCGCTTACGGTCAGGCGGCCGTTGCTGGTAATCGTATCGGTAATGGTCAAAGTCCCGTTATACGGCACCAGTACATCCACGGCATAGCCGCCCAGTTCTTTGATCTTCGCTTCCAGCGCGGCGTTCTGCTCGTCGGTGAACTGGTCCAGAAGGGCCTGCTCTTCCTCGGTCAGGGCGTTCAGAGCCGCGTCCAGTTCCTCGAAGGTCTCATAGGCCATGAGCCGGTCGTAGAGGGCCTCCGCGGGGGTCTTCTCGGCGGTCTCTTCCGTGGGGTCCGTCTCCTCGGAGGGATCGGTGTTCTCCGTTTCCTCGGAAGGATCCGTATTCTCGGTATTCTCTGTCTCCACGGCGGTCGTCTCTTCCGTACCTTCCGTGGGGTCCGTTTCCTCAAGGGCCGTAGTCTCCTCCGTCTCCGTGGGGACGGTGGTCTCTGCCGGGGCCGTGGTCTCCGTGGGCGCAGTGGTTTCCGCAGGCGCAGTGGTCTCCCCGGGGGCCGTGGTTTCCGTGGGAACGGTGGTCTCCGTGGGGGCCGTGGTCTCCGTCATGGGGGAAGCCTCCACCTTCAGGGCGATGGCCGACACGGACACCGCGCCAAACAGGCACACGCAGCACAGCAGCAGCGCCGCGATCCTCTGGGGAATGCCCCGATTCTTCCTGCTTCTCTTATTCATTGAAATACCTCCCACTCTATCCTTTGGCAGATTTATGCGTAAAAGCGCTCTGTTTCGCTCCATTCAAGCCCTATTTTGCGGAGATTTACCTATCCGCAGGACATAATTCATATTATGTCCGTCTTTTATTCGCACAACTGATATCCGGACCCAAAACGTCTGATTTTGGGCGCACGGAAGCACACCCTTGCCGCTTTCTTTTTTGAAAAATGCCGCAAGGGTGTTGTTGTGCTGCCTGCTTTTAGAAAGGCGTGGACACTGCGAATATTTATGGACTAAAATCAATTTTGTGCGTTTTGCATATTGATTTTTGAGCACACGAATGGTATAATCTGTCTCGAAAAAGCTTGAGCGTGCGTTTATGTATCTCAAGTCCCCCTGACATAATATGAATTATGTCAGGCTCTTTTTTTGCCCTAAATCACCAGTCCCAGGCGGTCGAGCTGGCGGCGGTGCTCGGCGCCGGTGGTCATGATATAAATGCGGGTGGTATCGATGCTGCTGTGGCCCAGGATGTCCGCCAGCTTGGCGATATCCTTTTCCAGGGCGTAAAAGGTCCGGGCGAAAAGCTTACGCAGATTGTGGGGAAAGACCTTGCTTGCGCTGACCCCGGCGGCGGCGCAAAGGCCCTTCATCCCGGCCCAGACGGCTTTCCGATCCAGGGGTTTGCCGGAATCCCCGCGGAAGATCACGCCGGACCGGATCCTTTTCTTCCCGGCGTATTCCAGCAGGAGCTTGCGCAGCCTGCCGGGGATCAGGATGGTCCGGGTCTTGGCCTTGCAGCGCACCACTACCTCTCCCCGTCTGGCCGCCTCTACGGTAAAGTACCGCAGTTCCGAAACCCGGATGCCGGTGCCGCAGATGGTCTGCATGACCAGGTTGAGCTGCTCGTTTTGTTCCGCCGCTTTCAGGAGCCGCCGGTACTCCGCCTTGGTCAGCTCCTTTTCCTCGGCGCAGTAAGCGCCCCGCTGGAGCTTCACGGATTTCACCCGGCATTCCGGCCAGCCCATATAAATAAGGAAGCTATGCAGGCTCGCCAGCATGGAATTGACGGACCGGGCAGCGTAGCCCCCCTCCAGCAGGCAGGCCTTATAAGCGATAACCGTCTCCTTTGTGACGCTTTCGCTCCCCGCAAAGGCAAAAAAAGCGCGGACATCCCGGAGATATTTCTCCACGGTGGCCGCGCTTTTCTCTTCCTGAAGCAGGTAGGTGTGAAACTGCTGTATTTTCTTCTCTGTGATTTTTCTGTCATCCATTTCGGTTCCCTCCTGAAATTGCTTTTGGTACTTCTATTATACCCAATTGGGGATATCCATGCAAAAAGCTCTGTCCGCCCATTTCCCTGGTTGCCTCCGGCGGCGGTTTTCTATCGCAGCATTCAAGATGCATTCAGAATCTCACCGCAAACCAGGCTTTTTTATGTTCAGACTGTCAAAAAACCATGTCATTGCGAGGCAGTGCGCACACTGCCGTGGCAATCCCCCGGATTTTCAAACATTTTGGGTTCTAAACCGCTAGTTTTTGCCAATAACCGGGGGATTCCCGCACCAGTCTGCGGACTGGTTCGGAATGACAACGTATATTAGGGATTGCACCCCGTACGCGCCGGAAGGCGGTGCAAAGACTACGTTGGTTCTGAGGCCGGAAAGGATTCCTAAGGGAGGGCGGCTTTGCCGACAGCGCCTCCCTTAGGCCGCATTCTTTCCTTCTTTCTTGGCGGGACAAGAAAGAAGCCCCCGGAGGGACCCAGGTGACGAACGGACAGGGCTATCGTTCAAGGATCTTCCGTTTCCGGGCGGTAAACTGCTTGGCTGTTCCGCAAGGAAGCATGTGCCGCCCCTCATCCGACCCGCCTGCGGCGGGCCACCTTCCCCCAGGGGAAGACTTCGGGGAAGGTGTGCCGCCCCTCATCCGTCAGGGCTTCGCCCTGCCACCTTCTCCCAGGAGAAGGCTTTTTATTTTTTCCTTGACTTTTTAATTCAATTGTGTAAAATTAAATATAGAAAAATTCAATTGCACGCAAAGGAGCAAGCATGGAGCGTTACGATATTGCCATTATCGGCACCGGCCCCGGCGGGGTCTCGGCGGCCATTACCGCCAGGGTGCGAGGCAAAAAGCTGATTCTTTTCGGTTCCAGACACCTGAGTGAGAAAGTGGAAAAGGCCCATTCCATTCTCAACTATCCGGGACTGCCCAATGTCTCCGGGGCCGAGCTGGCCCGGGCCTACCGGGAACAGCTGGACAGCCTGGGCATTCCCATTACGGAGAAGCAAGTCACGGCGGTCTACGCCATGGGGGACTATTTCGCCATCCAGACCCCGGACGATATGATAGAGAGCACCGCGGTCATTCTGGCCGCCGGGGTCGTCGCCGCCAGACCCTTGCCGGGAGAAGATGAATTTCTGGGCCGGGGCGTCAGCTACTGCGCCACCTGCGACGCCCATTTCTACCGGGGGAAAACCGTAGCCGTACTGGGCTACTCGGAGCAGTCCTGCCGGGAGGCGGATTTTCTGGCGGAGACCTGTGAAAGGGTTCTCTACTTCCCCGCTATGCCCCATGAGGTCCGGGTGGGAAGCAATGTGGAAGTGATCCCCGAAAAGCCCGCCGCCATCCTGGGGGACCGGCAGGCAAGGACGCTGGAAACGAAGAGCGGGAAGCGGTTCGATGTGGACGGCATTTTCGTTCTGCGGGCCTCCGTAGCCCCGGACAAGCTGGTTCCGGGCCTCGGGGTGGAGGAAAACCACATCCGGGTGGACCTGCAAATGCAGACCAACCTGCCGGGGTGCTTCGCCTGCGGCGATGTGACAGGCCCCCCCTATCAATACATCAAAGCCGCCGGACAGGGCAACGTAGCCGCCCTCAGCGCCGTCGCCTATCTGGCTGAACAAAAATTGAAGAAAAAGGAGAAATAAACCATGATTACCAAAATTACCAACAACGATCTGACCGAGGCCAAGGCGAAGGACCTGGCCGTTCTGGACTTCTCCGCCGCTTGGTGCGGCCCCTGCAAGATGCTGGCTCCCGTGCTGGAGCACATTGCCGACGATATGCCCGGCGTGTCCTTCTACAGCATCGACGTGGACGAGAACTTCCCTCTTGCCCATGAATTCGGCGTTTCCAGCATTCCCTGCGTGGTCGTTCTAAAGCACGGGCAGGAGGTTGACCGGACCGTGGGCTTTGAGCCTCAGCCCGCAATGCAGGCCTTTGTGGAAAAGCATCTGTAAGCCATGGAAGACTACGAAGCACTGAAGCTGGAAAACCAGCTGTGCTTTCCCCTCTATGCCTGCGCCAAGGAGGTAGTCCGGCGGTACAAGCCCTTTCTGGACGCCCTGGACCTGACCTACACCCAGTACATCACCATGCTGGTCCTCTGGGAGCACCGGTGTCTCAGCGCCAAGCTCCTGGGTCGGCATCTCTATCTGGACTCCGGCACCCTGACGCCTCTGCTCAAAAAGCTGGAACAGAAGCGCTACCTGACCCGGCGCCGGGACCCGGAGGACGAGCGGAATCTGCTGATCTGCCTGACCCCCCAGGGTCAGGCCCTGCGGGAAAAGGCCCTGGGCATTCCGAAGCAGATGTGCGCCTGCATGGCCCTGGAGCCGGAAGACGCCCAGGCCCTGAACGCCCTGCTGCGGAAGCTGCTGCTATCCATGGGACTGCCCGGCAGCGAAATTTAGGCAAACACGGTCTTTTGTCCATAGCCGCTTTCCCGTTTTCGTGGTATAGTCTGGGCATAAAGATAAAAAGGAGTGCGCGTTATGAAAGCTCTTTGGAAACGGTTTCAGGTAGGCGCAATTGTTGTCAGTGCCTGTATGTTGGTCCTGGGTATCCTGATGCTGGTATGGCCGGAGATTTCCGCCATGACGGTATGTATCATTCTGGGTGCCCTGTGCGCGGCTGCCGGTGTGTACAAGCTGGTGCGGTATTTCCGCATGGGCTTCGCCGGTGTGTTCTTCCGTTTTGACCTGGGTGCGGGTATTCTCTACATTCTGGCGGGCCTGCTTCTGCTGATCCATCCCCAGGACGCCATGACCATCCTGCCCATGGCCGCAGGCATTTACATTCTCTTCGGCAGCGTTATGGACATTCAGATTGCCGTTGAAATGCATCGGTTCGGTCTGGGCAACTGGGTTCTGTCCTTGATTCTTGGCATTCTGGACACCTGCCTGGGGTTCTACCTGCTGTTCAATCCCTTCTCCGGCGCGGCGGCATTGATGATGGCCATCGGCATCTGCCTGATTATCGGCAGCATTCAGAATCTCTATTCCGTTTTCTGCATCAGCAAGGCGATCCGGGACAGCAAGAAGGACCGGATCATCGATGTGGAATGGAGTCCCACGGATTTCTGATACATCAGAGGAATTTACACCCGCCCAGGGCTGTCCTGGGCGGGTTTTTTGTGTCTCCATATCAAGTGTTGCTTTTTTGATAAATCTATGTTATAATTTGGCTAATCATTTTTGAATGGAGCTGACACCTATGTGTGGGATTGTTGGATTTACAGGGAAGCATCAGGCCGCGCCCGTTTTGCTGGACGGCCTTTCCAAGCTGGAATACCGGGGCTATGACTCCGCCGGTCTGGCCGTCCGGGACGGCACGGAACCGGCGCGGATCGTCAAGGCCAAGGGCCGCCTGAAAGTGCTGGAGGAAAAAACGGACGGCGGGCGCGCCCTGCCGGGGACCTGCGGCATCGGCCATACCCGCTGGGCCACCCACGGCGAGCCGTCCGAGCAAAACGCCCACCCCCATTGCTCCGACGACTGCAACGTGGTGGGCGTTCACAACGGCATCATTGAAAACTACCAGGAGCTTCGGGAGAAGCTTCTGCGAAACGGCTATACCTTCTATTCCTCCACGGACACGGAGGTAGCCCTCAAGCTCATTGACTACTACTATAAAAAATACGCCCACACCCCTGTGGACGCCATCAACCATGCTATGGTCCGTATCCGCGGCTCCTATGCTCTGGCCGTACTTTTCAGAGACTATCCCGGCGAAATCTACGCCGCCCGGAAGGACAGCCCCATGATCATCGGCACCAAGGACGGCGAGCAGTTCCTTGCCTCGGATGTGCCCGCCATTCTGAAATACACCCGCACCGTTTACTATGTGGGCAACCTGGAGCTGGCCCGACTCAGCCCTCAGGGCGTTACCTTCTACAACCTGGACGGGGACGAAATCGAAAAGGAACCTGTGGAGATCCTGTGGGACGCGGAAGCCGCGGAAAAGGGCGGCTACGAGCACTTCATGATGAAGGAGATCCACGAGCAGCCCAAGGCCGTGGAGGATACGCTGCGCTCCCTGCTGAAGGACGGACGGCTTACGCTGGAAAATACCGGCCTGTCCAAGGAGGATATCGGCAGTTTCCGGCAGATCTTTTTCATCGGCTGCGGCTCTGCCTATCATGTGGGCGTTGCCGCCCAGTATGCGCTGGAGGATCTGACCAGGCTGCCCGTCCGGGTGGAGCTGGCCTCGGAATTCCGCTACCGGGACGCGCCGCTGCCGGAAAACACCCTGGCAATCATTGTCAGCCAGTCCGGCGAGACGGCGGACAGTCTGGCCGCCCTGCGGCAGGCCAAGGAGCAGGGGGCAAAAACCCTGGCGATCGTCAATGTGGTGGGCTCCACCATTGCCCGGGAGGCGGACTTCGTCCTCTATACCCTGGCGGGGCCGGAAATCGCCGTAGCAACTACGAAAGCCTACAGCGCCCAGCTGCTGGCCGTCTACGCTCTGGCCATCGTGTTTGCCCAGGACCGGGGAACGCTGGAGGACGCTCAGGCGGAAGTGCTTGTAAAGGAGCTGGAGTCCCTGCCCGGAAAAATGGAACGGGTCCTGGAGGACGAAGAGCGCATTCAGTGGTTCGCCGCCAAGCAGCTGGCAGCAAAGGACGCTTTCTTCATCGGCCGGGGGCTGGATTATGCCATCAGTCTGGAGGGCAGCCTGAAAATGAAGGAGATCAGCTATATCCACTCCGAGGCCTACGCCGCCGGGGAGCTGAAGCACGGCACCATCAGTCTGATCGAGCCGGGTACGCTGGTCGTTGGCATCCTGACCCAGCAAAAACTCTACGAGAAAACCCTGAGCAACCTTCTGGAATGCAAAACCAGGGGGGCTTATCTGATGGCTTTGACCACCTACGGAAACTATAGCATTGAGGACAACGCCGATTTTGTTATCTACATTCCAAAAACAGACCCGCGCTTTGCCCCCAGCCTTGCGATTCTCCCCCTGCAGCTGCTGGGCTACTACGTCAGCGTCGCCAAGGGGCTGGATGTGGATAAGCCCAGAAATCTGGCAAAGAGCGTGACGGTGGAGTAAGCCTCATGCCTCGCCGTTGACGCCCCGGAAATCCGAAGGGTGCGGTACTTGGCTCTCCCTTTGGGAGAGCTGGCGGCGAAGCCGACTGAGAGGGCAAAATAGATCAGGTCAAAAGATATCAGCCAACCGGAAAGCGCCGGACGGCTTCGCAGGGATGCGGGGAAATGACGCCCAATGAACGCTAATACCCTCTCAGTCACCTGCGGTGACAGCTCTCCCAAAGGGAGAGCCAAGGGGGTGCAGCTGCATAGGAACGCAAAATAAAACCGCCTCGCGAAAGCGAAGCGGTTTTATTTGTGTTGGCATTACCTATCTTTCCGGCAAGTCACCCTGCAAGTATTGTCGGCGCGGACGAGCTTAACTTCTGTGTTCGGGATGGGAACAGGTGGACCCTCGTCGCAATCAA
>CAVLCF010000128.1:0-3613 GCA_963661735.1 bacterium
CTTTTACGTCTAACCGGGGGATTCCCACACCAGTCTGAGGACTGGTTCGGAATGACATCCTATCCTTTGGACTTTTTTGACACGCTGAGCTCCCCTTTCAGGGGAGCCATTTTACCGCAGTTTTTTTAATTCACCAGCGGCATGGTGAAGGTAAATTCCGTCTTGCCGTCCCGGCTGGTGACGCTGATGTTTTCGCCGTGGGCGCATACGATGGTTTTTACGATATACAGCCCCAGGCCCCAGCCGTCCCGGTTCTTGGAGCGGCTCTTGTCCAGCTTGTGGAACCGGTCAAAGACCAGAGGCAGCTCCTCCGGCGGGATGGTGTCGCCGTCGTTGGATACGGAGACATAGGCCTTGGCCCCGCCCTCCTTGATCTTCAGCCCCAGATTTCCCCCGTCCGGGCAGAACTTCACAGCGTTGTCGATCAGGTTGTAAATGACCTGGGTGATATAGTCCTCGTTGGCGAAGGTGAACACCGGATGGTCCGGCATGTCCACCTGGACATTGATGTGCCGGTCGTCGATCTTTTTTTCAAAGGTCAGCAGCACCTGGCTGCACGCGTCCTCCAGATCAAACTGGACCTTTTTCTCCTCCGGGATCCCCTCCTGGGTCTGGAGCTGGGAGATATCCAGCATGCTGCGGACCAGACGGCTGAGCCGCTTGGTCTCGTCGGAGACGATCTGTAAATAGTGGGGCCACTTTTCCTCCGGGATGGTCTTGTCCAGCATGCCGTCCACATAGCCGGAAATGGTGGTCATGGGGGTTTTCAGCTCGTGGGACACATTGGCCACAAACTCCTGACGGCGGTACTCGCTTTTCTGGAGGCTGGAGGCCATATTGTTGAAGGCCAGAGCCAGCTCCTCCACCTCTTCGGAATAGTTTTCCTCGATCTTTACCCGGGCTTCCAGCTCCCCGTGGCCGAAAGCGTTGGCCACCCTGGCCATCTCCTGTAGGGGCTTGCTCTCCCGGCGGGCAAAGAGGGACACCGCCAGCACCGAGGCCAGCACCACCAGGGCGGCGATGGTCAGAAAAATATTGGAGATCTTCGTCAGGACCGCGTTGACCCCCGCCAGAGGGGACGAGACGATCAGAATGCCCAACGTCTGCCCCTCGTCACTCAGAATGGGGCTTGCCACCAGAAAGCGCTCATCATCGTAAAGGCCCTTAATGAGGCCCGTAGCCCGGTCCGAGCCCTGGGAAATGACCTTATTCAGATAGTCCTGATTGACATAAAGTCCTTTATGCTTACATTCCGCCAGGTTGTCGGAGCAGATGATGACCTTTCCCTGGGTATTGCAGATCACCGTATCGGACCCGGAGACCTTTGCCGCCACGTCCAGATTCATGAGAAATTCCCGGCTGCTCAGGCTGTTTTCATCCAGGCAGGAGGCCGCCAGATCGGCGATGATCTGGGCGTCCTGCTCCAGACTCTTGAAGGAGGTCTCGGTCAGGTAATCCTGGACCATCATCTGGAAGGATCCGCCCAGCACGGTCAGGGCCACCAGAAGGATCCCCGCGAATACGGAAAAGCTGCGTCCAAAGGAAGATTTCATAAGCGATCCATTCTCTTTCCCGCCGATGCAAAAAAAGAGCGGTTTTCCTCACCCGCTCGCTGCCCGGCTCTGTTTCCTGACAGAATTATAGCACCCAATACAGGCGGATTCAAGCAACGCACAAAAAATTTACAACTTTCCGGCGCCGGGATACGGCTTAGCAGAGACAAATGAAGCGCAGATAAGCCTTCCCCTCCGGGGAAGGTGGCGCGGCCGCAGGCCGTGACGAAAGAGGGACAGTACAGTTCTGGATGCAGCACAGTCTCCGGCGAATTCGTGCAACCTCGATTAGAATGCTCTATTCGAAGGGTGTACGAATTCGCCGAAGTCGCGCAAAAAGGAGCACCCTGTACTGTCCCTCTTCAGTCTCGGCTTCGCCGATCCAGCTTCCCCGGAGGGGAAGCCTATGTTTCTTCTTTCTCGCCGCAAAAAGGCCCCCGTCCAAATGCGAACAGGGCCGTCAGCCAAATAGGAACCAGAAGTTCAGCATTAACACAAAGGGCGGCGAAATCGCCGCCCCTCAATATTATTTCTGGGCCCGGATCAGATTGCGGTAGAACCGCACGGCGCCGGGCAGGCAGTTGTACTCGATGTTTTCGTCCAGCCCATGCATGCTGCCCAGCTGCTCCGGCCCATAGATCACCGGGGAGAAGCGGATGCAGTTCTTGCACACCGGGGCATAGAACCGGGCGTCCGTGCCGCCGGTCACGGCGTAGGGAGATACCGGAAGGCCCGGGAAGGTGTCCCGGATCACCTGCTCCAGACCCCGGAAGGCCTCCCCGTGGATATCCACAGGGGTTGTGTAATCATTGCAGTAGAGTACATCCATTTCCAGGCCGTACTTCTCCGCCACGGCCCGGGTCAGCTTCAGGCTCTCCTCCGCGCCCTGGTGGGGGATAAAGCGCATATCCGCCCCCACCGTAGCCGCCTGGGGCAGCACATTATAAGCATCGGAGCCGGACTGCACCGTAAAGGCCATGGTGGTTTTCAGCATGGCCCCCGCCTGGGGGCTGATGGCCGGCATGACCAGGGTCAGCAGGGGCTTGAACAGCCACAGGTTTCCAAAGAGGAACTTAAGCCCGAAGCTGCCATAGGGGGCCAGTCGGGCGAACATGGCCGATACCTCCGGCAGGAATTTCTTCCGGAAGGGGCTGTGCTCTTCCATTTCCCGCACAAAGCCCGCCAGCCTGGGAATGGGGGTATTTTTGCCGGGGGCGCTGGCATGGCCGCCGGCGCTGCGGGCGGTAAAACGGACGTTTGCCTTGCCCTTTTCAAAGACGCCAACCATGGCGAAGTTCCCGGGTACGCCAACCATGGGTTCCCGGATGATGCCGCCGCCCTCATCGCACAGCAGGTACAGCTCCACGCCCCGGCGCTGCAGCTCCGCCACCAGCTTGGGCGCGCCGTCACCGCCCCATTCCTCCGTACAGGAGGAGGCCAGATACACATCCTGCTCCGGGGTATAGCCCTCGGAAAGCAGCTGTTCCACGGCCTCGAAGAAAGCCATGACGCTGCACTTTGTATCGCCGCTGCCCCGGCCGTAGACCTTTCCGTCCACGATCTCGCCGGAGAAGGGTCCGTGGGTCCACTCTCCCTCCGCCGGGACCACATCCTGATGGCTCATGAGCAGAATGGGCTTGTCGCTGTGCTTCCCCTTCCAGTAAAACAGCAGATTTCCGTCAATATCCGTCTTTTCCAGCTGGGAGAAGACTCTGGGGAACAGCTCCTGCAACACCTTATGGAATTCCCGGAATTTTTCCGGCTCGGGGGTGTCCGCGTGGGAGGTGGTGTCAAACTGCACCATCTTGGAGAGCTTCTTCGCCAGACGCAGGCTTTCCTCCTCGGATTCCTGAGGCACATATTCCGATTTTTTCGTAGGGGTCAGCAGGGTCTTCACCAGCGCCGCCAGCAGCAGCGCCAGGAGCGCCCCGGGGATCAGCCATAGCCATTTCATACTGTTTCCTCCTGTTACAATATATTTGCCTCGGAAAAGTGGCAGCCAGCTACGAGCCGAGACATCTCGTTGCCTAAGCTGTTAGAATAGGAAGGTAATGGTCTGA
>CAVLCF010000129.1:0-62868 GCA_963661735.1 bacterium
AACAATTCCATTAATTGTCCAAGGTGTTTTAGTTTGTCTTTACGTTATTCAATTTACAAGGTACAGCCGTTCTCGCTTCCGCTTGAACTTTTTTATGATACCACAAACCGTCCATCTTGTCAAGGCTCTTTTTTGCCTTTTTCAAGCCGTTTCGGTTCGCAGTGCCGCTTCCAGCGCCTCACAGAAGGTCATCCGCCGACAGCTCAGGTATGATATCACCATTTTCTCTCTTTGTCAACCCCTTTTCTTGCTTTTTCGAGAAATTTTGCCAGGGCAGTCCGCCACCCCGGAAGGCTCCTCCGCCTCCCCATGCGCAGCCGTGCAAAAAACCTCCCGGATCTTCCGACCGATTCGTCCAAAGATCCGGGAGGTTCCCATATTGTATTATCTACGATGCTCGTCCAAGAAATCCCCCAGGGAGGCCATGGCGGCGGTAATGCGCTCAGGCTCCGGCAGCATGACGATGCGGAAGCGAAGATCCTCAAACCAGTCAAAGCCGTGGCCCGGAATGACCAGGATGTGCTTCTCATGGAGGAACTTCATAGCAAAGTCCTCGTCGCTCTCAAAGTCAAATACGCCTGCTTCCAGGCCCGGGAACAGGTAGAAAGCCGCCCGATTTGGGATCTGGGTCACGCCGGGGATCTTTTTCAGTCCCTCCACCGTGGCCTTGCTCTGCTCATACAGTCGCCCGCCAGGGCGCATCATAGCTCGGGTGCTGTCCATGTCCGCCAGAGCCGCAGGAATCACCAGCTGGGTCAGGGTATTGCCGCACAGGCGCATGGCCGCCAGCGCCATAACGCCCTGTTCAATCTCGGAGAGTTCCTCCTTTGGGCCGGAAAATACCATCCAGCCGCAGCGGAAGCCGCAGATAATATGGGACTTGGACAGGCCGTTAAAGGTCACGCAGGGCAGGTCCGGCGCCAGAGCCGCGATGGAATCGTTGGGGATATCGTCCATAACCAGCCGGTCATAGATCTCGTCCGCCAGCAGCAGCAGGTGATGCTCCCGGGCCATCTGGGCGATGGCCAAAAGCGTTTCCTTGCTGTACACCGCGCCGGTAGGGTTGTTGGGATTGATAACCAGAATGGCCTTGGTGCGGCTGGTGAGCTTGGCGCGCATATCCTCCAGGTCCGGATTCCAATCGTTTTTCGGGTCGCAGCGATAATAAACAGGTCTGCCGCCGCCGAGATAGGTATTGTTGCTCCACAATGAATAGCAGGGAGAGGGCACCAGGACCTCATCGTCGGTGCCCACCAGTGCGGTCATCAGCATGGAAACCGCCTCGCTGACACCATTGCAGATAAAGATATCGTCCAGGGTGATCCCCTGAATTCCCCGGCCCAGGTGGTAATCCAGAATGGCCTGACGGGCGGCAGGCATGCCCCGCACATCGCAGTAGGGCACCGCCTCATCCACATGCTCCACCAGCGCGTTCCGGACACTGTCCGGCAGCGTAAAGCCGAAGTTGCCGGGATTTCCCGTATTCAGCTTCAGCACAGGGGTTCCGGCAGCCTGCATCCGCAGAGCTTCCACATACAGCGGCCCCCGGATGTCCGAATGGACGTGGGTCAGCCGATCCGATTTCAAAATCATTCTCTTTCCATCCTTTCCCGCCCCGGGAGAATAAATATTGGTTATTATACCACGAATATGCGAGAATGCAAGGGAAAAATCAAGCGCCCAGCAGCCGGCTGCGCAGACAGCCCAGGCAATAATACATGGTTTCATAGCGGATGTATTGCAGGGCGTTCTCGTCCCAGAGATAGCGGATACTGGGCGGGAATTCCTCGTCCCCCGCCCAGAAGAACACTGCCATTTCCAGATCTTCAAAAACCGGAATTGCGTAGGCGATATCTCCCCCCCGTAAGGGTCTTGCACCCAGCTTTTCCAGCGCCGTGCGATACGCTCCCGGACTTTTCTGGGCGAAGTCCGCCAATGCGTCCCGGCTTTCCATAAGGTTCTGGTGAAACTGATGCCCGAAATCCGTCATATTTTTCCAGATACCGGACGGATGCCTGTCCTCCTTGCTGTCACAGACCAGGTCAAAGAGGGTAAGCACCTCGTCAAAGCTGTTGGCATCGGTCCAGATGCCGTTTTCCAGGCGTTCCAGATCACCGGTCGTCCGGGCGATCCGGTAGGGCCGGCCCAGAAGGGCAGTATAGAGATATTCCGCGTCGGTACGCAGACGCAGCTTTTTCACCAGCGTTTCCTGGTCATAGGAGAGAAAAAGCTTTTTGGCGTTTTGAACCTGGATTGCATAGTTATTTTTTCGATCCATGGATGGGCCCTCCTCTTCCATATCTTCTATATTATTATACAGTAGTATAGCACAGGTTGGTGTGGATGTCGAGACGATAGCGTCTGTTGGCAATCGTCTTGTCCACGCCCGGAATGGTTCCCGTTTCAGGCATCGAAAAAATTTTTGAAAAAGCTCTTTACAAATCGAAAAATATCTGTTATAATCACCCTCGTTCCCTGGCCCGGTGGTGCAGTCGGTTAGCACGCCAGCCTGTCACGCTGGAGGTCGACGGTTCGAGTCCGTTCCGGGTCGCCAATCCCGCAGATGGTTTCATCTGCGGGATTTTTTCGTATACAGGAGGTCTTTCCATGCGCACCGCCAATCAATATTACCGACAGCGCTTCGGCTGCAAGGTCTATAAACTCTCTCTGGACGGCGGCTTCACCTGCCCAAACCGGGATGGGAGCCTGGGCACCGGCGGCTGCCGGTTCTGCTCCGGAGCCGGCAGCGGAGAATTTGCCGCCGCCGGAAAAAGCGTGGAGGACCAGCTGTCCCAGGCAAAAAAATGGGTGGAGAAGAAATACAAAGGGAGCAAGTACATCGCCTATTTTCAGTCCTTTTCCAATACCTATGCCCCTGCGGAACAATTGGAACCCCTTTTCCGGGCGGCCATGGCCCCGGCGGATATCGTAGGGCTGGCCATTGCCACCCGGCCGGACTGTCTGCCGAAGGATACGCTGGACCTTCTCTCCCAACTGGCACAGGAGAAATACGTCAGCGTGGAGCTGGGATTGCAGACCGTCCACAACGAAACCGCCCGGGCTATGACCCGCTGCTATGACACGGAAGTGTATTTTGACGCCGTGAGGCGGCTCCATGCCGCGGGCCTGGAAACCGTGACCCATCTGATCCTGGGACTGCCCGGGGAGACAAGGCAGGATATGGTGGAATCCGCCCGGCAGGTTGCCCTGGCAGGCACAGACGGGGTCAAATTTCACCTGCTGCACGTCATGGCGGACGCGCCCCTGGCAAAGGACTATGCCCTGGGAAAATTCCGCTGCCTGGAATTGGAGGAATACGGCGAAATTCTGGCGGAATGTCTGGCGCAGTTTCCGGATACCACCGTCGTGCACCGGATCACCGGGGACGGGGCCCGGCGGGGGCTGATCGCGCCAATGTGGTCCCTGGACAAAAAGCGGGTGCTGAATTATTTGAACAACCTGCTCTCCGGCTATGGACTTTTGAATCAAAGAGGACTATAATAAAGTTATACAAATAAGGAAGGCCCAGGCAACTGCTTTTTGTAGAAGCGGTCCGGAGGTTTTCCAAATAGGGAGGACGATCCATGAAACTCGACACCAAGCGTACCGTCCTGGTGGGCTTCGCATTCCTGTCCATCTGCGCATTCTGGCAGATGTATGACAACCTGGTTCCCCTGATTCTGACAAACACGTTCCACCTGAACGAGACCATCTCCGGCGCGATCATGGCCGCGGACAACGTGCTGGCCCTGTTTCTGCTGCCCCTGTTCGGCGGATTGTCCGACAAATGCACCTCCCGCCTGGGGCGGCGCAGACCCTTTATCCTTTTCGGCACCATTGCCGCCATCTGCCTGATGCTGCTGCTGCCCCTGTTTGCCGACAGCTACCACGCAGCCCCCTCCGGCGGTAAGATTGCCCTGTTCATCTGCGTGCTGGGCCTGCTTCTGGTTGCCATGGGCACTTACCGCAGCCCCGCCGTGGCCCTGATGCCGGATATCACCCCCAAGCCTCTGCGCTCCAAGGCAAACGCCATTATCAACCTCATGGGTGCGGTGGGCGGCATTCTGTACCTGCTGATTACCACCTTCCTGTATCATGTGAAGAGCGAGACCTACAGGAGCTTCTTCCCCCTGTTCGCCATTGTGGCGGGCATCATGGCGGCGGCATTGGCCGTGGTCATGTTCTTCGTCAATGAGCCGGAACTGGTGAAGAAGCAGCAGGAATACGAAAGCAAGCACCCGGAGGACGACCTGACGGAGCACACCGCCCAGGGCGATGCCCTGCCCGCGGACGTGAAAAAGAGCCTTACCTTCCTGCTGGTATCCATCAGTCTATGGTTTGTGGGCTACAACGGCGTTTCCACCTGGTTCTCCGTGTATGCTGAAAACATCTGGGGCATGAGCCTGGGCCAGGCCAATACCTGCCTGACCATCGCCACTGGCGGCGCGATCCTCAGCTATATTCCCATCGGCGCTGTTGCCAGCCATATCGGCCGCCGGAAAACCATCCGCTTCGGCACCCTGCTGCTCTCCGGCAGCTTCCTGACAGCGTTCCTGCTGACCATGGTGATGAAAGGCTTCAGTCCCGTGCTGTACATTCTGTTCCTGCTGGTGGGTCTGGCCTGGGCCTCCATCAACGTCAACAGCCTGCCCATGGTGGTTGAAATGTGCAAAGGCAGCGAGGTGGGCAAATTTACGGGCCTTTACTACACCTTCTCCATGTCCGCCCAGATCGTTACCCCCATTGTGGCCGGCTGGCTGCTGCGGAACGTCAGCTATGTGTCCCTGTTCCCCTACGCCGCCATTTTCGTATTCGCGTCCTTTATCACCATGGGCTTCGTCCGCCACGGCGACAACAAGGTCCCCGCCAAAAAGGGGCTGGAAGCCTATGACGTAGAGGACTGATAAAAGCATTCAATTTCAATACAGAAAGGAAAGCGAAGAAAAATGTTTGTGCTGATCGTTTTGATTCTCGTATTGATGGTTCTGCATGTGCTCTGCCTGCGGGGCCGGAAGGGCCAGCCCGGCATGGAGGTTCTGCGGAGCTGGTACTACGCCCACCGGGGTCTCCACGACGGGGAAAGGCCCGAAAACAGTATGGCCGCCTATAAGGCTGCCCTGGACAGGGGCTACGGCATTGAGTTCGATGTACACCTCCTGAAGGACGGGACTCTGGCCGTCATGCACGACTCCGACTTGAAGCGCACCACCGGCCAGGAGGGCTTCATGGAGGATCTGACCGCGGAGGACCTATGCAAATACCATCTGGGCGGTACGGATCAGATCATCCCCACCTTCCGGGAGGTGCTGGATCTGTTTGACGGACAGACCCCGCTGATTATTGAGCTGAAAACCCGAAACGGCAACGCCGACGCCCTGACCGAGGCTGCCTGTCAGGTGCTGAAGAACTACGTGGGGCCCTACTGCGTGGAGTCCTTTGACCCCCGGTGCATCCGGTATCTGCGCAAGCACTATCCCCAGATCATCCGGGGGCAGCTGGCGGAGAACGCTGTGAAGCGGGACAAGAGCTTTTCCTGGCCTGTGCGCTTCATGTGCAGCTATTATCTGGAGAACTTCCTGACCGTGCCGGACTTTATTGCCTATCGCTTTGAAGACCGGGAGACCGCCAGCAACGCCATCTGCCGCCGCCTTTGGGGCATCCAGGGCGTCAGCTGGACCATCCGCAGCCCGGAGGACTTCAAGACCGCCGTGGCGGAGGGCTGGATTCCCATTTTCGAGAATTTCGACCCCAAAGCCTTGGGCCTGGATAAGCAAAACTGAATCGTTCATAATTTTGCCCAATTTTATTTTCAATTCCGCTATTTGCCGTTCAAAATCTCAGGATACTCTAATACCAGAAAGGTTGCGGAAGCCGTGAGCCGCTCCCTTTCCATTACGTAGATCCTCTTTTCTACCTCTCTTCTTTCTATTCCTTTTGCAGAGAACCCCCGCTGTCTTTTGGCAGCGGGGGTTTTCGTATACATTTCACCCTTGCAAGCTGCCATCCCCGCAGGTATAATAAAGGAAAAAGGAGGCGAAGCGCCATGTGGCGGGAGTCGGAATCTGAGGTTGTGCGGCTGGAAAAAGTGCTGGCCCATAATGGGCTGACAGGAGATGCCCTTATGGAAAAATTCCGTACCGCGTCCCGGGAAAGCGTCCGTCTGGCCGCCGCTCTGCGGGGATACTTTACGCCGGACTGTGGGGACGGTGCCCAAAGGGGCGCTTACGGGACCTACCTCCGCAGCCGGGTCCGGCCCACCGTCGCTGCGCTGATGGAGGAAAACCGGGTGAAGGATCTGGAGCGCTTCGCCCGGGAAGTCGTTTTTTCACAGTCCCTTGTGGATGAATTTCTGAAACAGGCAATGGAACTGGACCGGCCGGAGATCATCGTCTGGCTGCTGCAATGCAAGAAGGAGCGCTTTGGCTTCCCGGATCGGGACTTTTCCTGGCAGGAGCACTGAAATGGAATCACTGAATGAGAAAATTTTAACAGCCTGCCGCACAGAGCTGTGCGGGCTGTACCCCGGACTGAACGGGGCCTTTGCCCTGCTGCCGCAGCGAGACGGGCAAACAATCGCCACGGATGGACAGGCCATCTACGCATCCCCGGATCTGGCCCGGATGTATGCCGAATGCCCGGCCAGGGTCCGGCGGGGATACCTGCATATGCTGCTGCACTGCCTCTTCCTGCACATCCGCCTGCCGGACCGGGTAGACCCGGAGGACTGGGGTCTGGCCTGTGATCTGTGGACGGAAAAGTTCATTGAGGAACTGGACGAGCCAAGGCTCCATACGGAGAACCCAGTCCGTGACCGTGTTTTGCCCAAAATCAGCGGCACACCCTGGCAGATTCTGAAGGAGCTGTGGGCGTTCGACCGGGAAACGCTGCGAAAAGCGGCGGTTTTTGACGACCACAGTCTGTGGACGCCTGCCCTCCCGGAAGCCCTTGCCAAAAAGTGGGAGGGTCTGTCCGGCGGTGGAGACGCTCTGGGCCAAGGGGTCCGGGGCCGCGCCGCCGGCGACGGGGAAGCGGAGCCGGGGGACCTGAAGGATCCACTCTTCGACTTCCGCCGGTATCTGCGCCGGTTTACCGTGCCCCGGGAAGAGCTGGAAACCGATGAGGACAGCTTTGATTACATGTTTTACAATCTGGGACTGGAGCGATACGGCAATATGCCGCTCCTGGAGCCGCTGGAATACAAGGAGGTCCGCCGCCTGGACGCTCTGGCCATCGCCATCGATACATCGGCGTCCTGCGACGCCGCCCTGGTCCGCCGGTTCCTGGAAGAGGTCTACGGTATCTTCAGCAGTCAGGAGAATTTCTTCCGGAAGATGCAGGTGGTATTCTTCCAATGTGACTGCTGTTTGCAGGACAAAGCGGTAATCACCGACCGGGAGCAATGGCTGTCTTATGGGAAGAATATTAAGATCAAAGGCAGAGGCGGCACGGATTACACCCCGGTTTTCCGGGAGATCCAGGCCATGCGTGACCGGGGTGAGCTGAAAAGGCCCCGGGCGCTGCTCTATTTTACAGACGGGGACGGCTGCTACCCCCACAGGCCGGACTATGAGACGGTCTTTGTACTGGCAGGAGACAGAAAGCACCCGGAATTGGTGCCAAAGTGGGCCAAAACGCTGTGCATCTGAAAGGATATCTGGAAAGAACGAGGAATTGACCATGCGTTGTGACTGCCATATTCATATGGTTCTGGACGGGGAAAACTGGCGGGAAGCCATTGCCCGGCATAAAAACGCGCCGGACGAAGCGTTTGTCCGCCGGACTCTGGAGCGCTATGCCCGGCTGGGCTTTACCTATCTCCGGGACGGGGGCGACCGATGGGGCGTGGGACTGCTGGCAAAAAGAATTGCCCCGGAGTACGGCATCCGCTATGTTTCCCCCGGCGCGCCGCTGTGCAAAGCCGGACACTACGGCGGCTTCATCGGCGAGAAATACGCGGACGAAGCGGAATACACAGCCCTTGTGGAAAAGCAGCAGGCCCAGGGCGCGGATTTTGTGAAGCTCATGATCTCGGGAATCATGGATTTCAACCATTTCGGCGTCCTGTCGGAGCCGGGAATGGAACCCGGAGAGATCAGGCGGGTGATCCGCGCCGCCAAGGCCAAAGGACTTTCCGTTATGGCCCACGCCAATGGGGCAGAGACGGTGGCAGCTGCCGCGGAGGCGGGTGCGGACACCATCGAGCACGGAGCCTACCTGAACCGGGAGGCGCTGGAAGCCATGCGTGAGAACAACGTCATCTGGGTGCCCACACTGTCCGCCATCGGGAACCTAAGAGGCAGAGGCCGGTTTGACGAGCGGGCCGTGAAGCAGATATTAAAAAGCGCCATGGAAAACGTGGCCCTGTTCGCCGCCATGGGTGGCCTTCTCGCCCCGGGCACCGACGCCGGGGCCTGGGCAGTACCCCACGGCAGCCTGACGGAGTATGCCCTGCTTCGGGAATGCCTGGGAGAGGGCTGGGAACGCGTCCTTGACCGGGGAACGAAAGAATTGGAGGCCCGGTTCTGATGGAGGGGAAAATTACGTATTCCAAACGGAAAACGCTGTCCCTGCGGATCCTGCCGGACGGCAGTCTGGACATTCGCGCGCCCCTGGGCATGCCGAGACGGGAAATTGACCGTTTCCTGGAAGAAAAAGCAGGCTGGATCGAGCGCCACCGGGCACAGGTCCTCCGGGACCGGCAGCTGGGGGTGCGGAACGCCATCGACGCCGAACAGCTGGAGACATTAAAGGAACTGGCTCAGGGACCGATTTATGAGAGTCTTCGGAAATTTGCCCCCCAGATGGGTGTGACCTACAGCCGAGTGACCATCCGCTGCCAGAAAAGCCGCTGGGGCAGCTGCTCCGGCACCGGAAATCTGAACTTCAACTGTCTGCTGGCCCTGGCCCCCCGGGAGGTGCTGGACTATGTGGTAGTCCACGAGTTGTCCCATCGAAAGCACATGGATCACTCCGCCGCATTCTGGCAGGAGGTAGAGCGCGTCCTGCCGGACTACCGGCAGCGCCGCGCCTGGCTCACCCAAAACGGCGGCGCGCTGCTGGCACGGGTGCGGTAGAATGCGAGAAAATGGTCAGAAAAGAATTGAAAATGGAATTGCTTTCAGAAACCAAACATGATACTATGGGTTTATCAAAAACTTACATTTTTGCGGGAGGCGTAGACGCTTATGTTTTACAAAAATGCACGCATTTTCTGCTCTGATTTTCAATTCCGTACCGGCGCTTTTGAGGTGAAAGACGGTAAGTTCGGCAGCATTCTGCCGGAAAACATTCCTGTGGATGCGGTGGACCTGGAGGGTGCGACCGTGATCCCCGGTCTGGTGGAGATTCACAGCCACGGCAACTCCGGCGCGGACTTTTCCGACGGCGACTACGAAGGGCTGAAGAAGATGGCTGCTTTCTATGCCCGGCATGGCGTAACCTCCTTCGCCCCTGCCTCCATGACATTGCCCTATGATGTGCTGGAAAAGGCTTTCGCAACGGCCGTTCGGCTGAAAAAGGAGCAGCCCAAGGGCCTCAGCGTCCTGCGGGGCATTCAGATGGAGGGCCCCTACTTCTCCTACAAAAAGCGGGGCGCTCAGAACCCCGACTATTTGAAGGATCCGGATTTTGCGGGCTTCCGGAAGCTGTGGGAGAGCTGCGATGGTTTGGTGAAGATCGTGGATGTGGCCCCCGAGCTGCCCGGCGCTAAAGAATTCACCGAGCAGGCCTCCAAACTCTGTGCCGTGTCCGTCGCCCATACGGATTCCGACTATGACCATGCCCGGGCGGTGTTCGATGCCGGCGCAAGCCACCTGACCCACCTGTACAACGCCATGCCCGCCATTTCCCATCGGGCACCCGGCGTGATCCCCGCTGCCGTGGAGACGCCGGGCGTTTCCGCCGAGCTGATCTGCGACGGCTACCATGTACATCCCGCGGCGGTGCGGCTGGCTTTCTCCATGTTCGGTGGAGAGCGGATGTGCCTGATCTCCGACTCCGGCCGCTGCGCCGGTATGCCCGAGGGCACCCAGTTCCAGCTGGGCGGTCAGGACTGCTGGCTCCGGGACGGCGTAGCCAAGTTGGCCGACGGCACCATCGCCTGCTCTGCAACCAATATGTGGACCTGCCTGACAAACGTCATCCGCTGGGGCGTGAAGGAGGAGGACGCCGTCCGCGCCGCCACCTACAACCCCGCCTGTGCCATCGACGCGGACAAAGAGGTCGGCTCCATTGCGGAGGGCAAGGCCGCCGATTTCCTGGTCTGCGCGCCGGACTACAGCACCATGCAGGTGTATCTGGGCGGAGAAAAGCTATAAGAAAACGACCACGCCGCTGCGGGAAAGGGCGAACCCCGGCCGCAGCGGCATTTTTTGTCCATACTAAGGAGAATCTATGCTGAAAAAATACATAGGCGACCGGGCCTTTTATAAGCGGGTGTTCCAGGTTGCCGTGCCGATCATCATTCAGAACGGCATTACCAATTTCGTTTCCCTGCTGGATAACATCATGGTGGGCCAGGTGGGCACATTGCCTATGAGCGGGGTTTCCATCGTAAACCAACTGATTTTTGTGTTCAACCTGTGCATTTTCGGGGCCAGCTCCGGCGCGGGGATTTTTACGGCCCAGTTCCATGGCAAGGGAGACGCGGAGGGCGTCCGGCATACCTTCCGGTTCAAGTTCCTGATCTGTACCGCCCTGGCTCTGGCCGGGGGAATGCTGTTCTTTCTGGACGGCAGCAATCTTATCCGGCTTTATCTCACCGGAGAGGGTGACGCGGCGGATGCCGCCGCAGTGCTTGGCTACGGCCGGGAATACCTGCGGGTCATGCTCTGGGGGCTGCTGCCCTTCGCCCTGTGCAACGCCTACGCCAGTACCCTGAAGGAGAGCGGCGAAACCTTCGTCCCCATGGCCGCGGGCGTGGCCGCGGTGGCCGTGAATCTTGTCGGAAACTATATTCTGATTTTCGGGCACTTCGGCGCCCCGGCCATGGGCGTCCGCGGCGCGGCTCTGGCAACGGTGATCTCCCGGTACGCGGAACTTCTGCTGGTGGCCGGATGGACCCACCGGAACGCAAAAAAGCACCCCTTCATCCGGGGCGCTTACGCGTCCATGGCCATTCCCGGCCCACTGCTGCGGAACATCGTGGTCACGGGTATGCCCCTGCTTGCCAATGAGCTGCTGTGGTCCCTGGGTGTCGTCACCATGAACCAGTGCTACTCTACCTGCGGCCTGGATGTGGTGCCCGCCATGAATATCTCCTCCACATTGGGGAATCTGGCAGGCGTGGTCTATCAGTCTCTGGGCGTCAGCGTGGGCATTCTCATGGGCCAGATGCTGGGCGCGGGGCACAGCGAAACGGACGTGCGGGACACCAACCGGAAGCTGATTGCCTTCTCCGTGGCCTCCGGCACCTGCTTCGGCGCGCTGATGGCCCTGGGATCCGGCATTTTCCCGGCTATCTACAACACCACGGAGGCAGTACGTAGCCTAGCACAGGACCTGATTCTCATCAGCGCCCTGGTGATGCCATTCCAGTCCTTCGCCAACGCCACCTATTTTACCCTGCGTTCCGGCGGCAAGACCATGATTACGTTCCTCTTCGACAGTGTGTTCCTGTGGGTCTGCGGCGTGTCCCTGGCCTTTACCCTGAGCCGATTCACGAACCTGCCCATTCTCCCGCTGTTCGCCCTGTGTCAGCTGCCGGACGTCTTAAAATGCGTGGTAGGTGAATACATGCTGAAAAAAGGCAGCTGGATCCAGACACTGGCATGATTCCGCCGCACATAAACCAAAAGTATCCCCACGAAAGTTCTGGCTTTCGTGGGGACTTTCTTCCTGGAACGCTTACGCCGCGTTCTGCACGGCCAGCATATAGCTCTCTTCCCGGGTCTGCTTCGCATGCTCCAGGTAGGACTGGGCCTTGGCAAGGCCTTCGCCTACAATGGCCTCCGTCCGGTCGTAGGAGCGCTGGGCGTCGTTGAACTGGTTCTCCGTCATATTGAATCTGGTCATCCATTCCGACCGGTCACTGTCCACCAGCGGGACAATGTTATACTGCCGGGAGCCGCTGTTGGCGTTCAGATTCACCCAGGTGGGGATCAGGTCCACGCCCTCCAGATACACCGTATCGTCGGAATACTTGGAGAAGGTAATGGAGAACAGCACCCCGTCCTCCGTGTGGGGGGTGGAGATGGAGGAAATGTTGCCCAGGCGCTGGTTGGATACGGCGTTGCCCATGGAGTAGAGAATGACCGTCTTATGCTCCGGGTCCACGGTGCTTTCCAGCAGGTCCACAGGCTGTACCACATGAGGGTGGCCGCCGATGATGACATCCAGCCCCATGTCGCAGAGCTTCTGGGCCATGGTTTTCTCCTGCTCTCTCGGCTCGGTGACATACTCCACACCCCAGTGGATATACAGCACCGTAGCCTCGGCCCCGGCAGCCTTCATGTCGTCCAGATAGCCCTGGACCTCGTCATAGAACCGGGACAGATTGTCATAGGTGAAGTAGTTGCACAGTCCCGCCTCGGACATGGCGGCGTTGCCATTCAGCTGGGGCGCGCCCTTGCCGTCCACGCCGGTGGCATAGGTATAGCAGAGCATGCCCACCTTGATGCCGTTGATTTCCGCAATGGTCCATTTCTGTTCGTCCGGGGAGAGATAGGTGCCCAGGGTCTGCTGCCCCGTAGCGCGAACCACCTCCAGAGTGCGCTTGAAGCCCACCAGGGTGGTGTCGTAGCTGTGGTTATTGGCGGTAAGCAGCATGTCGAAGCCCGCGTTCTTTGTGGCGTCCGCCAGGGCGTCGGGGCAGTTGAAATTGGGATAGCCGGAATAGCTGTAGCCGTTGGTGGTTCCGGCAAAGGTGGTTTCCAGGTTCACAACGGAATAGTCCGCCGCGGACACATAGTCCGTAATGTATCGGAAAATGCTGTCGAAATTGTAGCTGCCGTCGTTTTGCAGGCCGGTATTCACAACGGGGATATGCATGACCAGATCGCCGGTGGAGAGGATGGTGGCCGTGGAGACCACGTGCTCCGGGTCCGGCAGGGTCGTGGCAGGCGGCTCGGTCTCCTCGGTAGTGGATACCGTGTTCTCTGTGATAGGGGTCTCCGTGGCGTCCGGCGCCGGGGCACTGATGCCCTTGGGCACCTGAAAATGCAGATACAGCACCGCCGCGTTGGCAATCAGCAGCACCAGAATCAGCGCGGTCAGCACTGCGACAAGGCCGGTGTTCTTCTTTGGTTTCATTGATGTTCTCCTTTGTTACGCGGCGCTGTCCAGAGCCATAGGTTCCCGCAGCCGCTTCTGTTGGTTCAGGTAGCTCTGCACCTTCTCCATGCCGGTCAGGACCAGAGCCTGGGTCCGGTCAAAGGACGCTTTGGCGTCTGCCAGCTGGCTGTCCGTCAGGCCGAACTGGGCCTGCCATTGGGCGGCGGTGGATTCTTCCAGGGGCAGGATATTGTATTCCGTGCTGCCCGTGTTACTGTTCAGGTTCACCCAGGTGGGGATCAGCTCGGCGCTGTCCACATACACGCTGCCGTCAGAGTATTTCGAGAAGGTGACGCAGAAGAGCACGCCGTCCTCCGTGTGGCCGGTGGGTTCGGATTCCATTTCCTTTATACGCTGGTTGGAAACGGCGTTGCCCATGGAGTAGAGGACAACGGTTTTGTGCCCGGCATCCACGGAGCTTGTCAGCAGATCCACAGGCTGGACCACGTGCGGATGGCCGCCCACGATCACGTCCACGCCCATATCACAGAGCTTCTGGGCCATGGCTGTCTGGTTGGCGTTGGGGCCTTCGCCGGTTTTCCACTTGTATTCATCGCCCCAGTGGAGATAGACCATGGTGGTCTCCGCCCCGGCGGCCTTCATTTCGTCCAGATAGCCCTGGAGCTGGGTGTAGAATTCCGGGAGCTTGTCATAGGTAAAATAGTTGAGAATGCCGTTTTCCGCCACCTCATGGTAGTTCAGCACGGGATAGCCCCTCTGGCTGAAGCCCTCGGAATAGGTGTAGCAGACCATGCCGATTTTAATGCCGTTGACTTCTTCAATGGTCCATTTCCGCTCATCGGCGCTGAGATAGGTACCCAGAGTGTCCAGGCCCTTGTCCCGGACGGTGTTCAGGGTCCGCTTGTAGCCCACAAGATCGGTATCGGCGGCGTGGTTGTTGGCGGTGAGCAGCAAGTCAAAGCCCGCGTCCTTCAGGCTGTCCACAATGGCGTCGGGGCAGTTGAATCTGGGGTTGCCGGAGTAGCCGTAGCCGTTGTCCGTGCCGCAGAGGGTGGTTTCCAGATTGGCAACGGAGAAATCCGCCGCCTGGGTGTAGGATTTGACGTACCGGAAAATGGAATCAAAGTTGTAGCTGCCGTCCTCCTGCTTACCGGAGTTGATGACGCCGATGTGCATAAGCATATCGCCGGTGGAGAGCACCGTGGCCGTGGAGAGCAGCTGGGGGACCGATTCCGTTGGTTCCGTCTCCGTGTCCTCCGAAGGGGAATCCTTGCCGGAGTCCCTCTGGGACGCGGATGGCTTTTTGTCCGGCTTTGTGCCGGGGGTTTTGAAGCACAGGCCGATAACGACGATATCCGCCGCCGCCAATATGGCGATAACGATCAGCAGAATTCTGACAAGGGGGGCTCGTGGTATACGGGACATGAATGACCTCCGAAAATAAATTAGGTATCCAGCAGGTAGCGGACCTCGTTGACGACCTTCCCGCCCCGCATGTAGACGCGGGGCACCCGGCGGCTGATGCCGCAGACAAATTCATAGTTGAAGCTGTCCGCCGCCGCGGCGATCTCCTCCACGGTGATGGTTTCCTCACCGGAGCGGCCCACCAGAACGACGGTGTCCTCCATCCGCACATCCGGGATGTCCGTCACGTCTACCATGAGCTGGTCCATGCAGACCCGGCCCAGGATCGGGGCCTTTTTGCCCCGGATCAGCACATGGAATCTGCCGGAAAGGCTTCTGCGGTAGCCGTCGGCATAGCCCACGGGAATGGTCGCCACCCGGGTGGGGCGGGTGGTCACATAGGTGCCGCCGTAGCTGATCTCCCGGCCCGCTTCCAGCAGCTTTAAGTGGGTAATGCGGCACTGCCAGGAAAGGGCCGGAGTCAGGGAAAGGGCGCTGGGGTCCACCTCATCGCTGGGGTAGAGGCCATAGGTGATGATGCCGGAGCGGACCATCTCGCAGGGGTGGTCAAAGTTCATGATACCGGCGGAATTGTCCAGGTGGCGGATGGGGATCTCCACGCCCCGCTGCCGCAGCATGTCGTCAAAACGGTAGAAAAGCTCCGCCTGCTTTTGGGAACGGGTCAAGTCATAGCTGTCCGCCGTGGCGAAGTGGGTGAAAAGGCCCTCGGCTTTCAGGCCCGGCAGGGCGGCGATCCGGGCGCACTGGTCCGCCGCGGCGGCGGTGGCCTGGAAGCCGATGCGGCTCATACCGGTGTCCAGGGCGAAATGGAAGGGCACCTCGGAAAGGCCCGCCTCCCGGGCAGCCTGAGAAAGGGCCAGGGCATCCTCATAGTGAAAAATAGAGGGCCGGATGCCCTGGCGGATGGCGGTGGGAAAGGCGGCTACGGGGGTATAACCCAGAATCAGAATGGGCGTTTCCAGCCCTGCCCGCCGCAGCTCCATAGCCTCCAGCATGGAGCTGACGCCGAAAAAGGCGCATTTCCGTTCCAGCAGCCGCGCCACCTGAATGGCCCCGTGGCCATAGGCGTCCGCCTTGATAATGGCCATAATAGGAAGCCCTGTCTTCTCTTTTACGGCGTCAACGTTTTTTTCAATGGCATCCAGATCGATAATCACCTGGGTATTATCATAATGCACGCAAATCAACTCATTTCGGTAAACTCTTACCCATTTTACCACCAATTGCCCCAAAAGGCAACCGGGAGAAGATTTTTTTAAGAAACAGCCGCAGCCGCCGCGGCCCTTCTTACGAAAGGATTGCCTTTTCCATTCAGAAATGGTATAATAGCAGGGATTTCACGGTTTTCCGGAATTGGAAACAACGTCTTTCTGAAGATCGGAGGCAGATATGAAAATAATCATTGCGGGCGACGGTAAAGTGGGCGCGACCCTGACCCGTCAGCTTACCATCGAGGGCTACGACGTTACCATTATCGACTCCAAGCTCTCTCCCCTGGAATCCAGCGTGGAGCGCTACGATGTGATCTCCGTCCAGGGCAACTGCGCTTCCATGGACGTTCTGCGGCAGGCAGGCGTCAAGGACGCGGACCTGCTCATTGCCGCCACCGGCGCGGACGAGGTGAATCTGCTCTGCTGCACCACAGCCCACTCCATGAATCCGAAGCTGCATACCATCGCCCGGGTGCGGAACCCGGAATACACGGAACAGATCTACAAAATGCGGGAGATTTTCGGCCTGTCCATGCTCATCAATCCCGAGAATCAGGCCGCCACGGAAATCGACCGGCTGCTGAAATACCCTGGCTTTCTCCGCAGGGACACCTTCGCCAAAGGCCGCACGGAAATCGTGGAGCTGCGGGTAGACGCAAAAAGCAAGCTGCGCGACGTCCGCTTGGTGGATCTGCCAAAGATCATCCGCTGCAAGGTTCTGGTCTGCGCGGTGCTGCGGGGCGGCCAGGCCATCACCCCCGGCGGCGACTTCGTGCTCCAGGAGGGGGACCGGCTTTTCATCACCGCCCTATCCGAAAACCTGACCACGCTGCTCAAGAATCTGGGCATTCTCTCCCGGCAGGCCCGGCGGGTCATGCTCTGCGGCGGCGGACGGGTCAGCTACTACCTGGCCGCCAAGCTGCTGAAGGCCGGCGTCGGCTGCGTCATCATCGACAACGACGCTGCCCGGTGCAGCGAGCTGTGTACCCTGCTCCCCGGCGCGGAGATCATCCACGGGGACGCCTCGGACCAGGACCTGCTGGACAGCGAGGGGCTTCCCCAATGCGACGCCCTGGTGACGATGACGGGGCTGGACGAGCTGAACATGATCGTATCCCTCTACGGCATCTCCCAGGGGGTGCCCCAGGTCATCACCAAGCTGGGCCACGCGGACAAGGGCAGCATCGTCTCCTCTCTGGCCCTGGGCAGCGTGGTCTGCCCCAAGGAGCTGTGCTGCAGCAACATCGTCCGCTACGTCCGGGCCATGCAGAACCAGACCGGCGCGGCCATTTCCGTACATACCATTGCCGACGGGCAGATCGAGGCAATGGAGTTCCTGGCGGACGAAAACACCAAATACTGCGGCGTGCCTCTGAAGGACATCAAGATGAAGTCCAGCGTCCGTGTGGTCAGCATCAGTCACGGGGCGGCTACGGAGATTGCCAACGGCGACTCCGTCTACCGGCAGGGAGACACCATCATTGTCGTCACCAACAGCGGCGTCGTCCTGCGGCAGCTCAACGACATTTTCGCGTGAGGCCCGGCCTATGAACTACAAAATGATGGGGCGGTTCATCGCCCAGATCCTGTTTCTGGAGGCCGCTTTCCTGCTTCCTGCCATGGGCATCAGCCTGTACTGCGGAGAAAGCGCCTCTGTAAGGGCCTTTCTCGTCACCGCGGCGGTGCTGCTGGCGGTCTCCGGTGTATTGCGTTTCTTGTGCAAGGGGGCCAAAAGCAACTTCTACGCCACGGACGGCATGGTCTGCGTAGCCCTGAGCTGGATCGTTCTCTCCCTGGCGGGATGCCTGCCCTTCGTGCTCTCCGGGGCCATTCCCAAATTCATCGACGCTCTGTTTGAGATCGTCTCCGGCTTTACCACCACCGGCGCTTCCATATTGCCCGAGGTAGAGAGCCTGCCCAAGGGCATTATGTACTGGCGCAGCTTCAGCCACTGGGTAGGCGGCATGGGTGTGCTGGTGTTTCTGCTGGCCATCGTGCCCAGCACGGATAAGGGCAAAGGCTTTACCATGCATCTGCTGCGGGCGGAAAGCCCCGGCCCCAGCGTGGGCAAGCTGGTTCCCAAAATGCGGCAGACCGCAGCCATCCTTTACATCCTCTACATTGCCCTGACCATTGTAAACTTCCTGTTCCTGGTTGCCGGCGGGATGGATGCCTTTGAAGCCCTGTGCAACGCTTTCGGCACGGCGGGCACCGGCGGCTTCGGGATCCGCAACGACTCCTTCGCCAGCTACAGCCCCTACCTGCAAAACGTGACCACCGTCTTCATGTTCCTCTTCGGCGTGAACTTCACCTGCTACTATTTTCTCCTGCTCAGACAGTTCGGCGTGGTATTCAAAGATGAAGAACTGCGTGCCTATTTCGGCATTGCCGTCGGCGCGGCCCTGCTCATTGCCTGGAACATCCGGGGGATGTATGGCACCCTGGAGGAAACCCTGCGCCACGCGGCATTTCAGGTTTCCAGCGTCATGACGACGACAGGCTTCGCCACCACGGATTTCGACCGGTGGCCCAGCTTTTCCAAAACCATATTGCTGTGCCTGATGGTTATCGGCGCCAGCGCCGGTTCCACCGGCGGCGGCATGAAGGTTTCGAGGCTCATTCTGCTGTTCAAGAGCCTGCGCCGCAGCTTTCTCCAGATGCTCCACCCCCGCCGGGTGCAGCTGATCCGGAACAATGGTCAGGTGGTGGACGATAAGGTGGTGGAGACCACCAATGCCTATCTGATTGCCTATGTATTCATCCTGTTCCTGAGCTTCCTTCTGCTGTCCCTGGACGGATTCTCCACGGGCACCAACTTCTCGGCCGTTCTGTGCTGCTTCAATAACATCGGCCCCGGCCTGGAAGCCGTAGGCCCCACCTGCAATTTCTCCGGCTTCAGCGTACTGAGCAAGCTGGTTCTGATTTTTGACATGCTGCTGGGCCGGTTGGAGATTTTCCCCATTCTCTGTCTCTTCTCCCGCCACACCTGGCACCGGACGGTGCGGTAACACATTCCCCCTCCCGGTGTGCATTGCACACTGAGAGGGGGATTCTTATACAAAATATTCCCGCGGCTCATTGTGTCGCGGAAGCTTAGAATATCATAGAGCCTCGCAGCCATTTTGTTTCAAAAGGCCCTTGGCCTTTTGGAACCGTTAAAAATACCCCTGCGGCTTTGGCCGCAGGGGCTTGGGAAACGCAAATTACTTGATGATGTTGACAGTCACGTTGTCGGTGCTGGCGGGTTCGGGGACGTCGGAGCCGTCGATGACGACCTTGCCGGCCACGATGTCAGAGAGCATCTGCTCGTAGTCAGCCACGGTCCAGCCGGTCAGGGACCAGGTAGCGGTGGGCAGACCCACAGCGTTGTCCTTAGCGCCCAGAGTGATGGTGGAATTGCCATCGCCAATGAAAGCAGCCCAAGTGTCGTCAGCCTCGGCGGCTTCCAGAGCAGTCTGAGCGGCCTGGCCGATGCCCTTCATAGCGGAGGTGATAACGGTGTCAGACTCAAAGGACTGGTCCACGTCCACGCCGATAACGTTGCAATCCTCAGCGGAAGCGGCGGCAGCGACAGACTGGAACATAGAACCGCCGCAGGCGAAGATGACCTCAGTGCCGTTCTGATACCAACCGGCAGCCATGGTCTGCAGCTCATTGGAAGCCTGGAAGGAAGAACCATACAGCCAGGAGTAGTTGATCTCGACCTTCACGCCCTTGGCAGCGGCAGCGGCGTCAGCGCCCTGCACGAAGCCATAGCCGTAACGGTCACAGGCAGCGTTCGCACCACCGCCGCCGCCGGTGAAGCCCAGCTTGGTGTAGCCGTCCATAACGGCGGCGTAGCCGGCCAGATAGCCGCACTGCTCTTCCTGGAAAGCGATACCGGCAACATTGTTCAGGCCCAGCGCCCAGCCGTCAATGAAGACGAAGCGGGCATCGGTGAATTCCTTTGCAGCCTTCTCCAGAGCGGTGCCCTGCATGAAGCCTGCGCAGACAACAACCTTAGCGCCATTGTCAACAGCCAGCTTCATGGCGTCGTAACGGTCGTCATCGGTAGCCTGATCGCCGCCGGCGGGCTGATAGTACTTGTAGGACTTACCGGCATTGGTAGCGTACAGCTTCACGCCATCGAAGGTGCCCTGGTTGAAGGACTTGTCCTTCAGCTGGCCCACATCGGTAACGAAAGCGATCTCGTACTTGCCGTCGGAAGAAGTCATCTCGTCGGGGATGTCGTCGGCGTTAACCACAGCGGCGGGAGCCTCGGTCTCGGCGGGAACTTCGGTCTCAGCGGGAGCTTCGGTCTCGGCAGGAGCCTCGGTTGCGGGAGCTTCCGTAGCAGCGGTGGTCTCGGTAGCAGCGTTATTGCCGCCGCAGGCGCACAGGCCCAGGACCATCACAACCGCGAGAAGCATTGCAAGAATCTTTCTCATTGTTTTCATTCCTCCTAAGTAATTTGCAGGGTTATCCCTACGGCCTACATTATTGCACATTCTGCCCAAAAAATCAACAGGAAAATAATATTTTGAGCCTATTTTTGCATATGGGTCCCGGGCCGGAAGCTGTCCGGTAGGATCTGGGCCAGTGTCCGCTCCGTGCACACACCGTCCTTGCCCACAAGATACACCCGGAAATCATCCTCACAGAATTCCCGCATGACCTGGCGGCAGATGCCGCAGGGCGGGAATACATCGGAAATAACGCCGTCCTTGCCGCCGCAGACGGCGATGGCGGTGAACTCCCGATGCCCATCGTAGACGGCCTTGAAGAAGGCCGTCCGTTCCGCGCAGTTGGTGGCACCGTAAGAGCCGTTTTCAATGTTGCAGCCCTGGTACACCGTACCGTCGGCGCACAGCAATGCCGCCCCCACCTGATAGCCGGAATAGGGAGCGTAGGCATGGCCCATGGCCTCTATGGCCAGTTCCGCCAATTTTCTTGCTTCCATTATTTCAGCAGCTCCTTCGCAAAGCTCCTGCCGGGAGTCTTATAGGGTACGCCCAGCAGCTCCGTGACCGTGGCCGCAATGTCCGCAAAGCTGGCCCGAGTACCCAGAGAGCCGGGCCGGACCTGGGTGCCCAGGGCGATCAGGGGCACATATTCCCGGGTGTGATCTGTGGTGGCCGTATAGGCGGGGTCGCAGCCATGGTCGGCGGTGATGAGCACCAGGTCGTCCGCCTGCAGGGTCTTTTCAAATTCACCCAGCCAGGCATCGAATTCCGTCAGCGCGTTTGCGTAGCCGTCAATGTCCCGGCGGTGGCCGAACTGCATGTCAAAGTCCACCAGATTCACAAAGCACAGGCCATGGAAATCCCGCTTGGCATAGTCCACGGTGTGCCGCATGCCGTCGGCGTTGCTCTTGTTATAAACATGGTCCGTAGTACCCCGTCCGGCGAAGATATCAAAAATCTTGCCCACGGCCAGCACATCCTGTCCTGCGTTCACAATTGCGTCCAGCATGGTTTCGGCGGGCGGCTCCAGGGAGAAGTCGTGCCGGTTGGAGGTCCGCTTGAAGCTTTCGGAGGAAGCGCCCACATAGGGCCGGGCAATGACCCGGCCAACGCCGTACTTGCCCCGCAGGATCTTCCGGGCCTTCCGGCAGGCATCGTACAGCTCCTCCAGCGGGATCTTTTCCTCATGGGCCGCCACCTGGAACACGGAGTCGGCAGAGGTATAGACGATCCACTTGCCGGTTTTCAGCTGCTCCTCGCCGTAGTCCCGGATCACGTCCGTGCCGGAATAGGGCTTGTTGCACAGCACGCCCCGGCCGGTCTGCCTTTCAAATTCGTCCAGGACTTCCTTCGGGAAGCCCTCCGGGAAGGTGGGCAGAGGTTCCGGGGAGACCACGCCCGCGATCTCCCAGTGGCCGATGGTGGTATCCTTGCCCATGGATGCCTCGGTCAGCCGGGCATAGGCCCCCTGGGGCGCGGTGTTCTTCGGCAGATAGTCCACGCCGTCAATATTGCCGATTCCGGCCTTCAGGAGATTGGGAATGGAAAATCTGGAAGAAGTGGAGCAGGAACGCAGGGTATTGACCCCGATATCCCCGAACTTCTCACAGTCCGGCATCTGTCCGATGCCGCAGGAATCCAGAACGATCAAAAAAATACGCTTCATATTACTTGTTCTCCATGGCGACGGCCACGTCCAGGGCCACCTTCATCATGGTGGTGAAGGAATTCTGACGTTCCTCAGAGGTGGTCTCCTCGCCGGTCAAAATATGGTCGGAAATGGTGCAGATGCAAAGCGCCCGCTTGCCGTACCGGGCGGCGTTCATATACAGGGCGGCGGCCTCCATTTCCAGGGCCATAACGCCCATCTTCTTCAGGCCGTAAACGCTGTCCAGTCCCTCGGGCACGCCAATGTGGTCGCCGTAGAAGGTATCGGAGGAATTGATATTGCCCACGTGATACCTTGCGCCGTTGGCCTCGCAGGCCTTGACCGCCTCGCTGAGCAGCTCCCAGCTGGCAATGGGGGCGAAGGTGCCCGGCAGATGGAACTGGGCGGCCCAATTGGAATCGGTACAGGCGCCCTGGCCCAGAACCAGGTCATACAGCTTGATGTTCTCCTGGATGGCCCCGGCGGAGCCTACCCGGATGATGTTCTCCACGCCGTAGCCGTTGAAAAGCTCGTGGGAATAGATGCCGATGGCGGGCATGCCCATGCCGGAGGCCATAACGGATACCCGGGTGCCCTTATAAGTACCGGTATAGCCCTGGACGCCCCGGACGTTATTGACCAGAACGGGGTTTTCCAAGAAGTTCTCCGCAATGAATTTGCTCCGCAGGGGGTCGCCGGGCATGAGGACGGTTTTTCCGAAATCGCCGGGCGCAGCGGAGATATGAGGGGTTGGGGTGGTAAGCATTTTTTCGGCTCCTTTCTTAGTAGCTGCCGTCGTTGGCGGCTTCTTCACTCTTTTCCATGGCCTTGGCCAGCTTGACGATGCGGGAGGTGCCCAGGCGGGAAGCGCCCAGGCGGATGAACTCTTCGGCGTCCGCAATGCTGGAAATGCCGCCGGCGGCTTTGATCTTCACGTGAGGGGCGACATGGGCCGCGAACAGCTCCACATCATGGAAGGTGGCCCCGGCCTTGGAAAAGCCGGTGGAGGTTTTGATATAGTCCGCGCCGGAATCGGAGACGGCTTTGCACAGGGCGATCTTCTCCTCGTCCGTCAGCAGGCAGGTCTCGATAATGACCTTCAGGAGCCTGCCCTTGCAGGCTCTCTTCACCTCGGCGATCTCATCCCGGACGGCGTCAAACCTTCCTTCCTTGGCCCAGCCGATGTTGATGACCATATCCACCTCATCCGCGCCGTTGTCCACGGCGTCGGAGGCCATAAAGCACTTGGCGGCGGTGGTGTCGTAGCCGTTGGGGAAGCCGATGACGGTGCAGATGGGCAGCCTCTCCCCCACGTATTCCTTGGCCTGCTTTACAAAGCTGGCGGGAATGCAGACGGAGGCGGTATGGTACTTCATGCCGTCATCGCAGATGCCCCGGATATCCGCCCAGGTCGCGGTCTGGGCCAGCAGGGTGTGGTCGCACTTGGCGAGAATTTCAGAAATTTCCATGGGAATGCACTCCTTATTGTTTATTGATGTCCGTGCAGGCGGATAACCTTATGCTCCTTGATGCCCCGGACATAGCACTTGTGGCACATGGCGATATAGCTGTCGTTGCCCCCCAGAAAGACCTGTGCGCCCTGGGTGACAATATGGCCCTGCCCGTCGATCCGGGCGTTGACCGTAGCCTTGGCCCCGCAGTCGCAGATGGTCTTGATCTCCTGGATGGTGTCCGCGACCTCCATGAGCCGCAGGGAGCCGGGAAACAGATGGGTCTGGAAGTCCGTGCGCAGACCGAAGCACATGACAGGTACATTGTAGTCGTCCACAATACCCCGCAGCTGGTCGATCTGCGCCACGGTCAGGAACTGGCACTCGTCCACAATAATTACGTCGCACTTGCCCAGATGTTCCTCCTGGAACCAGGCATAGGCGTCCTTTTCCGGGGGCAGCACGTCCGCCCGGGCGCTGAGGCCGATACGGCTGGACAGCATATGCTCCCCGTCCCGCAGGTCCGCGCTGGGCTTCAGGAGCCACACCCGCAGATCATTCTCCTCATAATTGTACTTGGTAATCAGCGCCTGGGCCGTTTTGCTGGAGCCCATAGCGCCGTATTTGAAATATAGCTTCGCCATTTTCTCGGTTCCTCCGTTTCCATCTCTTGCCCCATTATACCGAAATCGGGCAGCCAATGCAAGCACAATTCCGTGAATTTTCACAAGTGCGGCCCGCCGTCGCCATCCTCCTTAAGATTTTCTGAATTCCGCGTTTCTTCTCTTGAAAAAGGTTCCCGCTCATGATATTCTGAGACCGGAGAAGAAAAACACACAACAATCAGGAGGAAGCTTATGAAAAAGATACTTGCGATATTGTTGGCCATAAGCCTGCTGCTGGCGGGCTGCGGCGGGACTTCCAAGGCCGCCATGGATTCCAACGACTACGCCGTCGCGGAAACCGCCGCCGCCCAAGGCCGCTACGACCTCGGCGACACAGACACCGCCGCCCAACTGCCCCAGGGCCGGAAATTCATCATCACCATGGACCTGGACGCCGAGGCCGAGGACCTGAACGGCGCTCTGGCCGCCATCAGCGAAAAGCTCACCGCTCTGGACGGCTACATGGAAAGCCAGAACATCTATAACGGCAGCGCCTACTCCGGCCGCCGCTACCGCCACGCCAATCTGACGCTGCGCGTCCCCGCCGAGCGCCTGGACGAATTCACGGCCGCTGTGGACGCCATCAGCAACGTGGTCTCCTCCTCCCGGGACACCGATGACGTAACGCTGCAATATGTGGACACCGAAAGCCGGGTCAAGGCCCTGGAAACCGAGCGGGACCGGCTGCTGGAGCTCATGGAGCAGGCGGAGACCATGTCGGATCTGCTGGAAATCGAGTCCCGGCTGACAGACGTCCGGGGCGAACTGGAGCAGTACGCCTCCCGGCTGAAGGTGCTGGACAATCAGATCGACTACGCCACCGTGAACCTGAGCCTGTCCGAGGTCACGGAATACACCCCCGTGGCGGAAAAGACCCGTCTGGAAAAGATCCGGGACGGCTTCGTGGACAGCGTAAAGGGCGTCTGGACCCTGATTCTGGACTGCATCAGCTTCGTGCTCATGAACATCCCCTACATTCTTGTCTTTGGCCTGATCCTCTGGGGGATCATCGCTCTCGTGAAGCGGAACCGGAAAAAGCACCCGAAGAAGCCGAAAAACGAAAACAAAACAGAATAACAATGGCCCGCTGCATTTTTGCAGCGGGCCTCGTGCCTTTAATATGTTATTTTCTGTTCCATGCTGTCCAGCATAGCCAGGTATCCCTGTTTGTCATAAACCGGTGTGAAATTCTTCAGCACGGCTTCGGCCTTTGCGCCGCCGTCGGACAGCAGGTCGATCAGCATACCGCAGAAAATTTTCGCCGGCGTCAGGTAGGCGTCCTCTTCATCCACGATCCGATAATCCGCGGCGTGAAGGCCGCCCCGGATCCCACCGGAAAAGCTGTGCAGGATCGGCATCAGCAGGGACAGATCGCCCATGTCCGTAGAAGCCGTTGTATCCACGAAGGGCTGGATCTCGCTTTCCTTGTAGAAATACCGCGCGTTTTGCGTGAACAGCTCTGCCAGGTCCTGGTTATAGCGCAGGGGCATCTGTCCCGGGGTGTCGTAGACCTCCGCATGGCCGCCAAGGGCCAGAGCCGCCGCGTGGATGCTGCGGTTCACTTTATTGTTGGCGTCAATCAGGGCCGGGACATTTCTCGCGCGGACCGTGGATTCCATTACGACCTCGCCGGGTACCGTATTGACCACCTGGCCGCCCTCCGTAATGATCTGATGGATCCGCACCTTGTCATCGTCCCGGAATGTTTCCCGCTGGGCATGAATATTGTTCAGGGCCAGCGCCGCCATATTCAGCGCGTTGACGCCGTCCCAGGGCGCCGCACCGGCGTGAGACGCTTTCCCAAGGAAACGGATCTGCTTGCCGATAAAGCCGTTCCAGGCGTTTGCCGGGCAGCATCGGGCGTTCCAGGGGGTCAGGTCGTAGTTATGGGCCATCATCGCCATGTCCACATCATCGAACACGCCCTCGTAGACCATCTGCGGCTTTCCCGCGAAATACTTGATCTTGCCCGCTTCCTTCAGCTCGGTGCGATACTCCAACTCCACGTATTCCTCTGCCGGGACGCCGACAAAGGTCACATTTCCGTCCAGCTCCTCCAGGATTCCCGTAGGCACCAGGGCTCTCGCCACGGCGTACATCATTGTCACCTGAATGTTGTGCCCGCAGGCGTGGACATTGCCCGTTTCCTTCGCCGCGTCAGGGTGCTGGGGATTTATTACGGAATCCAACTCTCCGATCACCGCGATCCGGCGTCCCTGCTTCTGCTTTTGGGCCTTGCCTACGACGCCCGTGTACGCCGCGCCCCGGGTCACTTGAAGCCCCAGAGCTTCCAGGCGTTCCGCCAGACGATCCGCGGTATGGAATTCCTTATAGCCGGTCTCCGGATCCGCGTAGATGGCATGTCCCAGGGACAGGATCTGGTCCCGGGCGGCATCGATCTCCGCCCATGCTCTTTTTTTCCGTTCTTCCGTCGTCATAACGCCGCCTCAGAGATCAGATAAGGCCCTGAATTTTCAGGATCATCTGCGCGATCAGCGCGGAACCAAAGAATGTGCCGCAGAATACCAGAATGCTGATGATAACGATCTTCCAGCTCAGGCGCTTTACATCCGCCAGACGGGTGCCGATGGATACGCCCGCTACAGCCAGAATGACCGTGCCGATCTGGCTTGTCCCGATGTTGCCGGTATACTTGAGGATCACATCCGCCAGGGGGCAGAAGGGCGTGGTCAGCAGCAGGCTGATCAGGGAGGCCCAGGCAAAGGTCGGGATCTTCTTCAGGCACTTCACTTCGCCGATCAGCATGCCCAGCAGGCAGATCACGGAGATAATCAGCAATCCCACGATCGCGCCGCCGATATTGACGGCACCCTTTGTATTGGCGATCTGCGTAATCAGGACCGCCGCGGAAATCATCAGCAGGACCTTAAAATAATTGAGGTATCTCTGTGCCATAGTCATCGTTCGTTCCTCCCTTTCTTTACTTCTTCGCGGCTTCGGCGGCATCCTTCTTGCCCCGGAGCGCTTTATAGAACAGATTTACCAGTGGGATCGCGATAAACAGCTCCATGTACATACCGTCCACATTGGTAAAGATATTGGATGTGGCCGCGTAGGCCAGGATCTGCTCGGACATTTCAGGGACCGTAGCGGCCAGCGCGCTGGAGGCGGCGGTCATCATGGAGCCGGAACCCATGCCGCAGGCCATGGCCAGCGCATAGGGATGGATCCCGGTCAGAACGCCCAGGGAACCCAGCAGGCCGAAGAAAATGGTGCCGAACAGGTTGCCTACCATATAAGTGCCCATGGTGCCCATGGCTTCGGGGGAATCGGGGCCGTACATCTGGCTGATAAGGCCCAGGGTAGGCTCCCGGCAGATGCTGACGGTGGCGCCCACGGCCTCCCGGCGCATGCCCAGCAGCACAGCCACAGGCAGCGCGATCAGCATCGTGCCCAGGTTGCCGAATTCCTGGAAAATCAGCGCGGGACCGGCGGTGATCAGGCTCATGACATTGGGACCCGCGGCGCAGCCGAGCTTCACACCCAAAAGCAGCAGGGTCAGACCCATTACCTGCTTGGAGAGCTCCACTTCCTCAATGCCGCAGAGCTTCTTCAGCGCGGCGACCTTCTTTCCCAGGGCGTCTGGGGTAATGATCACCGCCATAATCATCGCCCAGACCATGGGCATAATGATGACGTTGCCGGGGCCTACAGGAATTTTCAGTGTGCCGATCAGCTCGCCCAGCGCGCTGAAAACACCCACCACCGCGAACAGCTTCACAAAGATGGGGACCCGCCCCTTCGTGCTGAGGACCTCGTCCGCCGTCATCGTCGTTTTGGTTTCTTCCATGATGGTTTTCCTCCTTTTTCTATTCAAGCGTATCCAACTTATAGATATCCAGTCGTCTGTGTGCCAGAAGGGGCAGCTCTGCCCGGACCCGTTCCACCTCGTCCAGGTCCAGTTCCGCCAGGGCGATGCCCGGCTTCTCGTCCATCTGGTACAGAATATTTCCCCAGGGTCCCACCGCAATGGAATGTCCCCAGGAGGTATAGCCGCTGGACGCGTCCCGGGCGGGGGCTGTCCCGACGGCAAACACCTGGTCTTCTACGGCACGCTGCCGGAACATGATCTCCCAGTGGGCCGGACCCGTGGTCATATTGAAGGCCGCCGGGACCAGGATCACCCTTGCCCCCCGCTGGGCCATCAATCTCGGCAGCTCCGGGAACCGGAAATCATAGCACACACACAGGCCCATTTTCCCGAATTCCGTATCGAATACCGCCACATCGTTTCCCGCCGTAAGGGTATCGGACTCCCGGAAGCACTGGCCGCCGCTGACGGAAATATCGAACAGATGCATTTTCCGGTGTCTCGCGATCTGCCTGCCCTGCCGGTCAAATACATAGGCCGTATTGTATATGTGCCCTTCCCGGTCCCGTTCCGGCATACTGCCGGCCGATAAATAAATCCCGTGCTTTTTCGCCAGCGCGCTGCACCGCTGCCAGCTCTCACCACCGGCCTCCTCGGCATAAATCGGGAAATTGGGGGTCTGGTAGGGGCAGTTGAACATTTCTCCCAGCGTTACCAAATCCACGCCTGCCAGTCCCGGATCCTCCAGGAGCCGTTCCAGCCGGTCCAGGTTTTCCCGCTTATCCTTGGAAACCATGGTTTGCAGCGCGGCAATTTTTATTTTCGGCATAGGTAAGGACTCCTTTACTTCAGCTTCCCGCGACAGAGGATCGGCAGCGTCTGTTCGACCTGGCCGTCCGGACCTACGAGGTACATCTCGTCATACAGATTGACCACCGGGCAGATGTGTACCGGCTCAATGCGCACCTTGTCTCCGATGCGGCTGCCGTCCCGGAAGGGTTTGCTGTAGACGATGGCGTGCTCATCATACATCTGATGAATATGGGTTCCGGGGTATTCCACAATATTCCCCAGGCCCTCCACGGCGCAGATGCCCTCGCTGCGGCTCTGCATGGTCAATCCCTTGGCGCCCACATCCAGAATCACCCGTTCCGGCGTGGGGCGGCTCATAACCGTAGCCAGCACCGTCGCGGCGCACTTCCATTGATGATTTGTCGCGTTGGCCTGAGAGGCGTCCATGAAGGGATAGGTGCCGGGGCGGATCTCCGTGATCCCCTCCAGGATCTCGGAATCATTTGCCAGGGAGGGCGTTGAGCCGATGCTGACCACTGTAATGGGGAAGCCCGCCTGCCACGCCATATCCGCAAAGCGCAGGGTTCGCTGCTGGGCGATCACGGATCTGCGCCGGGCCGTTTCAATGTCCGGGGCGCTGTAGCTGTCGCCGTCATGGCTGAATACGCCCTTCAGGCAAATATGTCCGCACCCTTTCAGGTATTCCAGAAGCCTGGCGAAGTCTGCCTCCTCCACCATGCCGGAACGGTTTTCCCCAACCTCGATTTCTACCACGCACTGGGCGGGCTTCGCCGCGGAAGCAAAGGCTTTTTCGATCATTTCCGCCTGGTCCACCGAGTCCAGGCCAAAGGAGATGTCCACAGTCTCTGCCAGGCGCTGGATCCTGCGGAACTTTTCCATGCCCACGATCTCATTGGCAATGAAAATATCCCGCAGACCGTTGGCCGCCATAACCTCCGCTTCGCCCACCTTGGCCACGGTGATTCCCTTGCAGCCAAGCTCTTGCTGGAGCAGCGCCAGCGCGGGCGTTTTATGGGTCTTGGTATGGGGACGCAGGTTTACATGATGCGCGTCCGCATACTGCTGCATTCTGCGCATGTTTTCTTCCATGGCCTGCCGGTCGATCACCAGGCAGGGTGTGTCCAAATCCCTGAAATGCATCTTTTCGCCCTCCGTTCTCTCAGTCCGCCGCCGCCACGGCTTCAATTTCGCAGAGGCAGCCGTCGTACAGATTGTTCGCGGGCACCACGATCCTCGCGGGCTTGTGGTTTCCAAAGTAGGCCGCGTATTCTTCGTTCAGCGCCCCCCAGTATTTCACATCCGGCAGGTAGACCCTGCACTGGATCACATTGTCCTTGGTGAGGCCAGCCTCCCGCAGCACCAGGTCCATGTTTTTCAGCGCCTGCCGGGCCTCCGCGTGAATGCCGCCCTCTGGCACTTTTCCGGTTTCCGGATCGATGGACAGCTGGCCGGAAATGTACAGCGTTCCGTTGTGCAGCATTCCCGGAGTATAGTGTCCTCCATCCCGAACGGAAAATTCCGTGGTGACTTCTTTGATCATACTTACGATCCCTCCTGTTTTCTTCTCGTACGATTTAGAATTTTTTATGCGCTAGCTGTATAACTATTTATATATCACTTGTTCAAAAATGTCAATAGCATTTTATAAAAAATTATATTATTCGGCATTTCGGCAAATTCCCACAGTTTTAATTGTGCGTATTATATAAAAAAATCTATGACAGTTAATGTGCAATTTCCCGTCATAGACTTTTCTATATTCATTTGTCGCTTATCTTTTTCCCCTAGCCTCGTCCAGATAGCTGTAGACCGTGACCTTGTTCACCTGCATTTTTTCCGCCACAAGCTCCACCGCGCCTTTCATAAGAAAGATTCCCCGGCTGTCCATAAAACGGATCCGCTCGACCTTTTCCTCACGGCTCAGCTGTGTCGGGTCCGTGTTGCCCATAATGTTTTCCACCAGATCCGAAACCAGACTGCGGACATTTTCGCTGCCGCCGGGCAGGACCGGATCCTGCGGCTCCTGTTTCGGCAGAAAGTTTTGCAGGTAGCGCAGCTGCTCCGAGATCCTGCTGGTATCCAGGTTAATGCACAGCGCTCCCTGAACGCGCCCCTTGTCATCCCGCAGAAGCATTGTCGAAGAACGGATCAGCTTTCCGTTTTTCGCCGTGAAAAAGTAATTGGCTACATAGCTTTCCCGCAGCTTTGGGGACATCATAACCTCCTTGACCAGCACATCAAAGCTGTCGCCCAGCGTTCGCCCCGTTACCGCATTGTTCGCAACATACGCAACCGAATGCTGCGGGTCCGCCAGATCATGCAGCACCACTTCGCATTCGCTTCCGAAGGTTTCCGCGATCATATCCGCCATTGGGATATACTTTTCAATAAATTTCGTCATTCCGATACCCTGCTTTTATAATTATTTTTATGATGTATAGAAAGAATTCTATCACACTCCGCCCCATTCCGCAAGAGCGGAAAAAGCAGGCGATTTCGTTTTTACCTAAAATGCCTCAAAACAAGCAAAAATAGGAAGCACATCTCACCGGATTTCTCCGGTAGGACGTGCTTCCTTGTCTTATTTTTGCGAAAAGTAGGGTTTGAACTTTTTACGTTCAAAAGAAGGGGATTACCCTTACTTCATCAGCGCTTCCTCAACGGCAACAGCCACGGAAACGGTAGCGCCGCCATGGGTGAGCAGTGCGGAGCGCTGCGAGTCAGATCCCGCAGCCTGCCGGTGGCAGGCTGCCACTTTGCCCATGGTCGGGTAGTTCCAGAAAGCTTTTTACTTCTTCAGAGCCTCTTCCACGGCCACAGCCACGGAAACGGTAGCGCCGACCATGGGGTTGTTGCCCATGCCCAGGAAGCCCATCATTTCTACGTGGGCGGGCACGGAGGAGGAACCGGCGAACTGGGCGTCGGAATGCATACGGCCCATGGTGTCGGTCATGCCGTAGGAAGCGGGACCGGCGGCCATGTTGTCAGGATGCAGGGTACGGCCCGTGCCGCCGCCGGAGGCCACGGAGAAGTACTTCTTGCCCTGCTCGATGCACTCCTTCTTGTAGGTACCGGCCACGGGGTGCTGGAACCGGGTGGGGTTGGTGGAGTTGCCGGTGATGGACACATCCACGCCCTCGTGGTGCATGATGGCCACGCCCTCGCGGACATCGTCAGCGCCGAAGCAGCGAACGGCAGCCCGCTCGCCGTCGGAGTACTTGTACTCCTTGACGATCTTCAGCTCGCCGGTGTAGTAGTCGAACTGGGTCTGCACATAGGTAAAGCCGTTGATCCGGGAGATGATCTGGGCAGCGTCCTTGCCCAGGCCGTTCAGGATGACCCGCAGAGGCTCCTTCCGTGCCTTGTTGGCGGAGCGGGCGATACCAATAGCGCCCTCAGCGGCGGCGAAGGACTCGTGACCGGCCAGGAAGGCAAAGCACTTGGTCTCGTCCCGCAGCAGCATGGCGCCCAGGTTGCCATGGCCCAGACCGACCTTCCGGTCCTCAGCCACGGAGCCGTCGATGCAGAAAGCCTGCAGGCCGATGCCGATGGCCTCGGCGGCCTCAGCGGCGGTCTTGACGTTCTTCTTCAGCGCGATGGCAGCGCCCACGGTGTAGGCCCAGCAGGCGTTCTCAAAGCAGATGGGCTGAATGCCCTTGACGATCTCGTAGGGGTCGAAGCCCTTTGCCTGGCAGATCTCGCGGCACTCTTCCACGGAGGAGATGCCGTACTGAGCGAGGACGCCGTTGATCTTGTCGATTCTTCTTTCGTAACTTTCAAACAAAGCCATTGTTTCGTCCTCCTCTTATTCCTGACGGGGGTCGATGTACTTAGGCGCGTTGTCGAAGCGGCCGTAGTGACCCATAGCCTTCTTGTAGGCGGTGTTGGCATCGTCGCCCTTCTTCATGAAGTCCATCATCTTGCCCAGGTTCACGAACTCGTAGCCGATAATCAGGTTCTCCTCGTCCAGAGCGACCCGGGTGACATAGCCCTCGGCCATCTCCAGGTAGCGGGGACCCTTGGACTTGGTAGCGAACATGGTGCCCACCTGGCTGCGCAGGCCCTTGCCCAGATCCTCCAGGGACGCGCCAACCACCAGGCCGCCTTCGGAGAACGCGGACTGGCTGCGGCCGTAAACGATCTGCAGGAACAGCTCACGCATAGCGGTATTGATGGCGTCGCATACCAGGTCGGTATTCAGCGCCTCCAGAATGGTCTTGCCGATGAGAATTTCGGCGGCCATGGCGGCGGAATGGGTCATGCCGGAGCAGCCGATGGTCTCCACCAGAGCCTCCTCAATGACGCCCTCCTTGATGTTCAGGGTCAGCTTGCAGGCGCCCTGCTGGGGTGCGCACCAGCCGATACCGTGGGTAAAACCGCTGATGTCCTTGATCTCCTTGGCCTGGACCCATTTGCCCTCTTCGGGAATGGGCGCGGGGCCGTGGTAGGCGCCCTTCGCCACGGAGCACATATTCTGTACTTCTGCACTGTAAATCATGGCAAAATTCCTTTCTTTCAAAAGACGCTTTCGTCTTCGATAATCTTCCGGAAAATGCCGCGCGGAGCCTTCTCCGCCTCCCCCGGCAATTTCCGCACACATTATACACGCGCCGGTGAAAAAAGTCAATGAAATTCGATACAAAAATACCAGTTATCCGGCGGCAAACAGATTGCAAATCCCACAATTTCCCAGTATCCAAAGGCGCTTTTGGGTCAAACTATTTCCGAGCGCCGACGCGTTCGCATAAAAAACGCAAGGAGGATCTTTCTATGAATTGTCACGCCAATAAGAGCATCGAATGCACCGTAAAGCAGTGCGCCAACCACTGCGAGACCGAGAACTACTGCTCCCTGGATTCCATTCTGGTAGGCACCCACGAGTCCGACCCCACCGTGGACCAGTGCACCGACTGCATGTCCTTCCACAAAAAGTAAGCGCTGCCCCCTGTCATTGCAGACGGTCCTTCCCGTCTGCAATGACGTTTTTGCCCAGAAAACGCCGCGGAAAGCTTTTCTTGACGAATCCGCTGTTTTTCTGTATGATAGAGGAAATGCATTCCATACCCGCAAGGAGGGCCTGCCATGTGCAGCTTTGACGAATCTACATCCCCCGACTTTCCTCTGGATCCGGTTATTCCGGCCCCGGAGGAAACGGAAACGCCCCAGGCCGCTTCCGGATCCCCGGCGGAGCCACCGTCTGCCGAAGGGCAACAGGAACCGCAGCAGGAGGAAGCCCAGGAACCGGAGGCCAGGCCCCGCCCCCGGTCTCCCTATGAAAATTCTCCCTACACCGGCTTTTACGACACCCATGCCCAGCCGGAAGCTGCAAAGCCCCGGCACGTCCGGCCCAAAACGTGCAACCGGCCAAAGGCCAGACGCGCTGCCGCCGTACTTGCCGCGGCCGTCCTGCTTGCCGGCAGCTGCGCGCTGACCTACTGCCTGGCCGCCAGCCGGGCCAGGGCGGAGAACGCGCAGACCGTAGCCGCCCTGAACCGGCAGCTGGAAAGCCTGCAAGCCCAGGTAAACAGCCTGTCCCGGAACAGCGGGGCCTCTCAGGTAGGCGCGATTCCGGCAGAGGGTCTGACTCCCGGTCAGGTCTATGCCCGGAATGTGGGCAGCGTGGTGGCCATTTCCTGCGACACCCGTGTGACCATGAATGGCCAGAGCATGGAGGCCACCGTTACCGGCTCCGGCTTTATCCTGACGGAGGACGGCTACATTGTTACCAATTATCATGTAGTGGAGGACGCCGCTGCCGTCACCGTTACCACCCAATCCGACGAGACCTTTGACGCCACGGTCATCGGCCACGACTCCACCGCCGATATGGCCCTTCTGAAGGTGGACGCGGAGGGATTGCAGGCCGTTACCCTTGGTTCCAGCAGCGAGCTCATTATCGGCGACATGGTAGTCGCCATCGGCAACCCCCTCGGCACCCTGAACGCCACCCAGACTGTGGGCTATATCAGCGGCATCAACCGGCAGATCTCCTCGGAAAACAACTACACCACCATGCTCCAGACCGACGCGGCCATCAACTCCGGCAATTCCGGCGGCCCCCTGTTCAATATGAAGGGGGAAGTCGTTGGCATTACCACCGCCAAGTATTCCGGCACATCCTCTTCCGGGGCTACCATCGAGGGCCTCGGCTTCGCGATTCCCATTGACGATCTGAAAAAAAGCCTGACGGAATTGCAAACCAAGGGCTACATCAGCTCCGCCTACCTGGGCATTATGGGTATGGACGTCAGCGAGGACGCCGTGCAGACCTACGGCCTGCCAAGAGGGGCTTACGTGGACTCCGTGGAGGCCGGTTCTCCCGCCGCGGAAGCAGGACTGGCGGCAAAGGATATCATCATTGGCCTGGGAAATCAGAAAATTGCCAGTTTCAGCGATCTGGCCCGGACCCTTCGGGACTTCGCCCCGGGGGACGAGACCACCGTCACCGTCTACCGGGCCGGAAAAGAGCTTACCCTTTCCATTACCCTGGGGGAAAAGCCCCGGGAAGACGCGGCTTCCGGCGACGCGGGAAACGCAATGCCGGAGGAAGGCAGCTTTCAGGAGTGGTTCGATTATTTCAACCGTTTCTCAAACGACAATCCGTAAGGCATACGCGGCATTTTATCATTGCAGGTGCGCATATTCTCTGCGCGCCTGCAAATTTTTTCTGTTTTTGTCGAACCTTGTCGAAAATTGGCGATGAAAAGTCACCAAAGTATGATTGAAATAACAAGGGCCGTATGCTATTCTTGAACCATGTTCTGCAAGAAGGAGGTAATTTCCGTGGAAACCTTGAGCCTACTCATTGCGGACTGTTCCGATGATTTTCGGAACAGTCTGGAATCAGCACTGCAAGGTAATTACCGCGTCCACACCTGCCGGTCGGGCAGGGAAGCCCTGGAGCTTCTGAAAACCATTACTCCGGATATCCTCGTTATGGATCTGATGCTTCCGGAGCTGGACGGGATCAGCCTTCTGCAGGCGTTGAACAATTCCGGGATCCGTCCTACTGTCCTCGCTACCACCCGCTTGGTCAACGATTACGTTGTCAGCACGACCACCAGACTCGGGGTAGATTACCTGATGGTAAAGCCCTGCAGCGTCCAGGCCATTGTCAACCGGGTGCGGGATCTGAGCAGGCAGAAACCCCGGCCCATGCTCAGCGCCCCAGATTCCAGGACCCACATTTCCAATCTGCTGGTCTCCCTGGGCATTCCCACCAAGCTCAGAGGCTACGCCTATCTGCGGGAGGCCGTTTTGCTGATGGTGGAAAATCCCATGCAGTCCATCACCAAAGAGCTATACCCCAGCGTGGCCCGGCAGTTTAACTGCACACCCTCACAGGTGGAGCGCTCTATTCGCAACGCCATCCAGCAGTCCTGGGAGAAGCGCAGCGATGAGGTCTGGACGACGGTTTTTCAACCGGATGGCAGCGGCACCATTCCCCGCCCCAGCAATGCGGCCTTTATTTCCCGCCTGGCCGACCGGCTGCTCCTGGATCAGGTACAGCTGGCTATGCCGTAACATATTTTTCCTTTGCGAGGGATCCGTGGTTTCCTATCGGGGCGGCAGGTTTGCCGACTTCCGTCGGCAAACTCTGCGAGGCTTTTTGATACGCTGTGGGGCGGCAGGTTTGCCGCCCCTGCTTTTTATACGGCATCCGCCTTTGGGGCTGCCGCGCCGGTCCCTCGTTTATCCAAACGTTTTGTGAATTTACCATTTTCTATCAGGAAAACAATTGACACAGAGGTCCCGCTGTTGTATAGTAGGCCCATGCGGTTTTCCGCGGGAAGGAGCAAATCTATGCTGCAAACAAAAGACCTCTTTGATTTTTCTCACAGCATTGCCGGTCCGTATCTTACGGGCTTTGAATATCCCTGGCAGGCTCTGGCAGGCATCAAGCAGCTGATCCTGGATCTGGGCAAGACTCTGGGCGATGACTACACGGAAGTTTCCCCCAGCGTCTGGGTCCATAAAACCGCCGCCATCGCCCCTACCGCCTATCTTGGCGCGCCATGCATCATCGGCGCGGGCACAGAGGTCCGCCACTGTGCCTTTATCCGGGGCAGCGCCCTGGTGGGCGAGAACTGCGTGGTGGGCAACTCCGTGGAACTGAAAAACGTGATCCTCTTCGACAATGTTCAGGTCCCCCACTATAACTACGTAGGCGACAGCATCTTGGGTTATAAGTCCCATATGGGGGCGGGCAGTCTGACCTCCAACGTCAAGTCCGATAAGACCTTGGTGGTGGTCAAGTCCGGTGCGGAGCAGATCCCCACGGGACTGAAAAAGTTCGGCGCGATGCTGGGCGATTTCGTAGAAGTGGGCTGCAACAGCGTTCTGAATCCCGGAACGGTCATCGGTCCCCACAGCAATATCTACCCCACCTCCTGCGTGCGGGGTGTGGTTCCCCCGGACAGTATCTGGAAAACCGGCGGCGTTATCGCCGCCAAGCGGAAAGACTGAGGAGGCGCTTATATTATGGGTAAGTATTTCGGAACCGACGGCTTCCGGGGAGAAGCCAATGTCACCCTGACCGCGGACCACGCCTTTAAGGTGGGCCGCTTCCTGGGCTGGTACTACTGCCAGCTGAAGCGCCGGTCCGGCTCGGACGATCCCGCCCGGATCGTCATCGGCAAGGACACCCGCCGGTCCAGCTATATGTTTGAGTACAGCCTGGTAGGCGGCCTGGTGGCCTCCGGCGCGGACGCCTATCTGCTCCACGTCACCACCACCCCTTCCGTAGCCTTTGTGGCCCGGACGGACGGCTTTGACTGCGGCATTATGATCTCCGCCAGCCACAACCCCTACTACGACAACGGCATCAAGCTTATCAACAGCTCCGGCGAAAAGATGGACGAATCCGTCATTTCCCTGGTGGAGAGCTACATTGACGGCAATCTGGAGTGCTTCGGCCGGCACTGGGACGAACTGCCCGCCGCCAAGCGGGACCAGATCGGCCGGACCGTAGACTATGTATCCGGCCGGAACCGGTACATCGGCTACCTTATCAGCCTGGGCCTCTATTCCTTCAAGGGTCTGCGCATCGGCCTGGACTGCGCCAACGGCAGCGCCTGGAACATCGCCAAGTCCGTATTTGACGCTCTGGGAGCAAAAACCTATGTCATCAACGCCCAGCCTGACGGCTACAACATCAACACCAACGCCGGTTCCACCCATATTGAGGGACTGCGACGCTATGTGATCGAAAACGGCCTGGACGCGGGCTTTGCCTTTGACGGCGACGCGGACCGCTGCCTTGCCGTGGACGAAAAGGGTGAGGTCATCACCGGCGACCACATTCTCTACATCTGCGGAAAATACATGCAGGAGCAGGGCCAGCTCATGGGCAATACCGTAGTCACCACCATCATGAGCAACTTCGGCCTGTACAAGGCCTTTGACGAATGCGGCATCCGCTACGAAAAGACCAAGGTAGGCGACAAATACGTTTATGAGAACATGATGATGAACGGCTACCGTCTGGGCGGCGAGCAGAGCGGGCATATCATTTTCTCCCGTTATGCCTCCACCGGAGACGGCATTCTCACCAGCCTGAAGATCATGGAGACCATGCTGGCCAAGAAGAAAACCCTGAGCCAGCTCTGTGAGGGCTTCACCTTCTATCCCCAGGTGCTGAAAAATGTCCGTGTGGACGACAAGGCCGCGGCCCAGTCGGACCCCGCCGTCCAGAAAGCCATTGCGGACGTCACCGCCCAGCTGGGCGCCACGGGCCGCATTCTGGTCCGGGAATCCGGCACGGAGCCGGTGATCCGGGTCATGGTAGAGGCAGAGAGCAAGGTGGTCTGCCAGGATCTGGTGGATCAGGTGGTCGGCGTGATCCAGAGCACGGGCCACGCGATATAATGTGTTAAAATTTCAGCTCCGGGATGCGCGGCCGCGCATCCCGGTTTTTGTGCTCTTCATAAAAAATTAAGCGTCTCTAGACGGTTTCCGCCTTTACCTTCCGGGAAAAATGTGGTAAAATAACGCGGTATTGATGAAAAACCGGGAGGTCTCCCTATGAAACTGCCAAATCCGGCGTCTCGGAAATGGAAATGGAATTTTACGGCGCTGTCCTTTGCCTTCCCCTGTGTGGGGATGCTGGTAGTCATGCTCATCAGCGGCTATATTCCCTTCGGCAAGACATCCATGCTGTATTCGGATATGTACCACCAGTATTACCCCTTCTTCGTGGCATTCCGCCGCAGTCTGCGGCAGGGGCAGAGTCTGCTCTACAATTGGTCTATCGGCATGGGCGTGGACTACCTGGGCCTTATTTCTTACTATCTGGCAAGTCCCCTGAATCTGCTCAGCGTACTTGTCCCCGAAAAGTGGCTGCTGGGCTATTTCTCCCTCCTGATGCCCATCAAGCTGGGCTTCGCGGGCATGTTCTTCTCTCTGTTCCTGCAAAAGCTCTACGGCAAGAAAGACTTCTCTCTGGTGGCTTTCAGCGCCTTTTACGCCCTGTGCGCCTGGGCCATGGGCTTCCAGTGGAATATCATGTGGCTGGATACCTTCGCCCTGCTGCCTCTGGTGATCCTGGGGGAGATTGCCCTGCTGCGGGAAAAGCGGTTCTTCCTGTACACCGCGACACTGTTCCTGGCGATCTACGCCAACTATTATGTGGGCTTTTTCGTCTGCATTTTCGTGGCTCTGGTTTTCTTCTGCTATGAGATCTGCCGCTTCCCCGGCTGGAAGCGGGCGGGGCTGGACCTGCTGCGGATCGCGGCGTTTTCCCTGCTGGCCATTGGCATGACCGCTATTCTGGAGCTTCCGACCCTGGCGGCCCTCCAGACCACCCAGTCCAGCGTCAACGCCTTTCCCAAGGGCTTCCGGCTGAACATTGCCTCGGAGAACACCTGGAAGGGGCTGCTGGATGCCATGCGGCAGGTGGCAGGCAATATGGGCGGCGCTCTGGAGCCCAACTTCAAGGAGGGCCTGCCCAATATTTACTGCGGCGTGTTTGCCATCGAGCTGGCATTTCTCTTCCTGATGGCCAAGGAAGTGAAGCTGCGGGACAAGCTGTGCAGCGTGTTTCTGCTGCTGTTTTTCATGCTGAGCTTTATTATCCGGCAGCTGGACTATATCTGGCACGGCTTCCACTTTCCCAATATGATCCCCTACCGGTTCAGCTTCCTCTATAGCTTCGTGCTGCTGTATATGGCCTACCGGGCCTGGCTGCTGCGGCGCAGGTTTTCCGTATGGCATATTACGGCGGCGGCCCTGTTTACGGCGGCGCTGCTGTGCTGCTCCAACGACCTGACCTCCACCCAGACCGCCGAGGCCTTCGGCATCTCTCTGGATGTGCCCGTATACGCTCTCTACAACTTTGGCTTCCTGGCCGCCTTTACCGCCTGTCTGCTCTACGGCAAACGGCGGGTGAAGCTGCCGGAGGAGGCGGAGCCCGCGGAAGTCTCCCGGGCCAGATACCGCCAGAGCTGCTACCGGGTCCATTCCCGCTGGGCGGTGCTGACGGTGGTCATTCTGGAAATGGCGGCGAACCTGCTGTCCTTCGGCCTGTACTTCCCGGGCACCGGCGTATCCAATTACCCCAAAGGAAAGGAGGCCGCAGCCTCCATGTTCCGCTACATGGCCGAGCGGGAGAAGGAACCCTTCTACCGGGCGGAAGTCACCCATTCCCAGACACTGAACGACGACGCTCTCAACGGCTACAACGGCATCTCCGCCTTTACCAGCTCCGCCAACGTAAAAATCACGGAATTTATGAAAGCCCTGGGCTATGGCGCGAAAAACACCTACAACCGCTATTGCTTTGAGGAAAGCTCCCCGGTGGCGAACCTGTTTCTGGACCTGAAATACATGATGGACCGGGACGGCCGGGACCGCAGCAGCTCCATGTTTGAAGAGGTCCACCACTATGAAAATGTGTACCTGCTGAAAAATACGGCCTATCTGCCCTTGGGCTTCCTGGCAGAGGATACCCTGGCCCAGGCGGATTTCTCCGGAAGCAATCCTTTCCGGCTGCAAAACGATTTGTTCACCGCCGCGACGGGCTTGCAGGGCAGGGTGTGGGACGCCATTGAAGGAGACCAGGTAGTCACGCTGGGCAACGGCACCCAGGTGACGGACAGCGCCATTCAGGGCAAGCTCAATTATACGGAGTGCGACAGCGGGGCTTACGTATCCTATTTCTTCTCCCCCAGGTCCTCCGGCTTTGTGTGCGTCAATCTGGACCTGCCCAAGCGGAACGATTTTGTGGTCTGCGTCAACGGCGTGGAGCTGTACCGGGAGACTATCAGCCTGCCCCAGATGCTGGCTGTGGGAGACGTGACGCCCATGGACAGCGTGGAAGTCCGGGTACTGTGCGACAAGGGCGAATCCGGCACCATGACCGTGACCGCCGCTCAGCTGGACAACGACCTGTTCTTCCAGGGCTATAATATTCTGAACGCCTCCACCCTGGACATCACCTCCTTCCGTCAGACGAAGGTGGAAGGGACCATCACCTGCGACAGGGACGGCCTGTTCTATACCTCCGTTCCCCAGAATGGCAATTGGCACCTGTATGTGGACGGGCAGGAGGCGGAAATCACGCTGGTAGGCGACTGCATGATCTCCACCCACATGACCCAGGGGACGCACAGCATCGAGCTGCGCTATCAGAACAATGCCTTTGCCCTGGGCTGGAAGGTCAGCCTGCTCTGCGCCGCCGTTTTCGGCATCTGCGCGTACCTGGCCTATAAGCCGGAGCTGGAAAAGCGGAAAAAGAAAACCAAATGACGAAGCGCCCGCCGCGAAAAGTTTCCTTTTCGCGGCGGGCATTTGATTTTCTGTGCTTTATTCAATAAAAAACAGTAAGTAGTCTATTTGCCGCTATACTGGCCTTGACCCCGTAAGGGGCCGGGAAGCTCACAGAATCGCCCGGGAAATTTTTTATTTACCACCCCAGGTCCTCGGATTCCGCTTTTTTCTGGCGGGTCAGCAGCGTTGATACCACTTCCCGGACATTGACGTTCCGGTAGAGCACCTGGTAGGCGGCGGTAACAATGGGCATTTCCACGTTCTTCTTCCGGCACAGTTCCCAGGCGGCTTTTGTGGCGTAGTAGCCCTCCACCACGGCCCCGACCGCTTCCATGGCCTCTTGGGGGGATTTGCCCTGACCGATAAGGATACCGGCCTGCCGGTTCCGGGAGTGGACGCTGGTGCAGGTGACGATCAGGTCGCCTACGCCGGAAAGCCCCGCCAGGGTCTCCTTCCGCGCGCCCATGGATACGCCCAGCCGGGCGATCTCCGTCAGCCCTCGGGTCATAAGCATGGCCTTGGTGTTGTCCCCGCAGCCCAGTCCCGTCGCCACACCGGCGCACAGGGCGATCACATTTTTCAGCGCACCGCCAAGCTCCGCGCCCACAGCATCGGGGCTTGTATAGACCCGGAAGGTCTCGGACATAAAAGCGTCCTGGACAAATTCCGCCAATTGCCTGTCCTCACAGGCGGCGAGGCAGCCTGTGGGCACCTGGATGGCCACCTCTTCCGCATGGCAGGGGCCGGTAAGCGCCACTACCCTTCTGCCGGTCTCCTGGGCTACGATCTGGCTCATACGCAGAAGCGTCCCTTCCTCAATACCTTTCGTCACGGAGACCATAACGGCGTCTTTCTCCAGATAGGGGGCCACAGCCCGGCAGACGGAACGGATGGGAAAGGACGGCGCGGCGATAACGACCAGGGCGCAGCCCTCCACGCACTTGGGGTCCGCCGTACACAGAAGCCCCTCGGGAAGGACGATCCCCTTCAGTCTGGGATTGGTCCGGGTTTTCTGGGCCAATTCCGCCTTTTCCGGATCCCGGAACCAGAGCGCGGTCTCATGGCCGTTGCGGCGCAGCTGACAGGCCAGAGCGGTCCCCCAGGCGCCCGCGCCGATGACCGCCGCTTTCATTTCTTATCCTCCTTCTTCCGGAAGAAGTCGGTTTTCCGCTCCTGCCCCCTGACCAGACGGCGGATATTCTCCCGATGCAGGAAAATGGCCAGCGCGGCCAGGATCCCGGCCAGGAGCAGCACAAAGGGGCGGTCCGGATAGAACAGGGCAAAGCAGACAAAGAAGCAGACGGCCCCAAGAATGGACCCCAGGGATACATACCGGGTGGGGAAATAGGCCAGGCAGAACACCAGCAGCATGATCAGCCCGATCCGCCAGTCCGTGACCACGGCGGCGGCAAAGCCGCAGACAATGCCCTTGCCCCCGTGGAAGCCCAGCAGCGCGGGAAAATCGTGGCCCAGCGTGGCGGCCAGGCCGCCCAGCAGCATGCCCTCTGTGCGGCAGCCGTATTTTCCCAACAGCCAGCCGCCCAGCCAGCAGGCCGCGGCGGCTTTCAGGCCGTCAATGAGAATGACAAACAGGGAATTGGACCGGCCGTAGCTGCGGAAAAAATTGGTGAATCCGGCATTTCCGCTGCCGTGGCGGCGGACATCGTCCTTCTCCACCAGCTTGGACAGCAGAATGGCCCCGTTGATATTGCCCAGCAGGTAGCCCAGCACACATACCAGTAACACGGAAACAGCCATGGCTTACTCCTCCTTGTCGCCTTTCTGACGGATGGTGATGCGGATGGGGGTGCCCTGAAGGCCGAATACCTCCCGGATCTGGTTTTCCAGATACCGCTGATAGGAGAAGTGGAACAGCCTCGCGTCGTTGCAGAAGATGATAAAGTGCGGCGGCTTGGTGCTTGCCTGGGTCATATAGTAGATCTTCAGGCGGCGGCCCTTGTCCGTGGGCGGCTGGACCCGGGCGGTGGCGTCTGCCAGCACGGCGTTCAGATTGCCCGTGGTGATGCGGCTGGTGTTCTGCTTGTGGACCTCCTGAATGGTCTCAAACAGCCGGTCACACCGGGCGCCGGTCAGGGCGGAGAGGAAGATGACCGGGGCGTAGAGCATATAGCTCAGGCCCTTGCGGACGTCCGCCTCCATGTCCCGCATGGTGTTGGTCTCCTTATCGGCTACGGCGTCCCATTTGTTGACCACAATCACGGCGGCCTTGCCCGCCTCGTGAACCAGGCCCGCGATCTTGGTGTCCTGCTCCGTAACGCCCTCGTTGGCGTCAATAAGGATCAGACACACATCCGCCCGGTCGATGGCGCTGACGGAGCGCATATTGGAATACTTTTCAATGGCGTCGTCCACCTTGCTCTTCCGGCGCATACCGGCGGTGTCGATGAAGCAGTACTTTCCGGTCTCGTTCTCGTAATAAGAGTCGATGGCGTCCCGGGTAGTACCGGCCACATCGGACACAATCACCCGCTCTTCCCCCAGGATCCGGTTTAGGAGGCTGGATTTGCCCACGTTGGGCTTGCCCACAATGGCGACCTTGATAACGTCGCTGTCCTCCTCCTCGCCGTCGTCGGCGGGGATATTTTCCAGCACCCAATCCAGCAGATCGCCGGTTCCGTGGCCGTGGACCGCGGAGGTCTCGAACAGGTCGCCGATGCCCAGGCTGTAAAATTCGTATACATCGGGATTGGTGGGGCCAACGGAATCGCACTTGTTCACAGCCAATGCAACCGGCTTGCCGGACTTGCGCAGCAGCGTGGCCACATCCTGGTCCGCCGCGGTAACGCCGCTGCGGACATCCGTAACCATGATGATGGCATCCGCCAGCTCAATGCCGATCTCCGCCTGACGGCGCATGAATTTCAGCATATCATTGTCGGTGCTTGGCTCGATACCGCCGGTATCCACCAGGGAGAAGATGCGGCCGCACCACTCGCAGTCTCCATAGATCCGGTCCCGGGTCACGCCGGGGGTGTCCTCCACAATGGAGGTGCGCTGACCGGTGAGTTTGTTAAAGAGCATGGACTTGCCCACATTGGGGCGGCCCACAATGGCAACCAGAGGTTTCGCCATGCGCAACACGTCCTTTCTTCGTAATGATCAGATGGTTTTATCCATATATTATGGCATAGAAATGTTAAAAAAGCAAGGTAAAAAGCCTTTCTTCCACCAAAAGGCAGCCGGTCAAAGGCGGGGCGAAGTAAAGCTGCGGTATCATGCGGGCTTTTATATTCTGTTGCCCGGTGCCGCCCCTCATCAGTCACGGCCCAAAGGGCCGCGACAGCTTCCCCCAGGGGAAGCCTATTGGCCTCAAAACGGAAAAAGAGGAAGGCGCCTGCCTTCCTCTGGTTTTCCGTTTTTGCCTTACTCAGCCTCAACAGCCAGAACCTGACGGCCATTGTAGGTGCCGCAAGCCTTGCAAGCTCTGTGGGGCATTACGGGCTCACCGCACTTGGGGCAAACCGCGACGCTGGGGGCGGAGAGCTTCCAGTTGGAGCCACGGCGCTTATCGCGGCGGGCCTTGGACACTTTACACTTAGGGACAGCCATGGTGACACCTCCTTGGTAGAACTGCTTTTCACAGCATCAATATGGATTTACTTCTCAAGAAGCTGCTCTAAAGCAGCAAATCGGGGATCGAGCTCCTTCCGGCAATTGCAGGGACCGTCGTTCAGGTTTTTGCCGCACCTGGGGCAAATCCCTTTGCAGTCCTCTCTGCAAAGCAGCTTGGAATCCAGATTCAGCACGAACACGGTCCGCACAATATCATCCAGATCGGCGCTGTCTCCCTCCAGAGGGAATACCCACTCGTCTTCGTTCTCTTCACTGGCCAGCTCCGTCACAAGGACAACGTCGATTGGGAACTCAACCGCCCGGTCAAATTCTCCGGCGCACCGGTCGCAGATGCCGTGGATCGTCGTATGCAGAGAACCCTGCATAACGAGAACCCCCGCGGTATTGCGCACGGTTCCTTCTGCCAGGACCGGTTCGGAAACCGGGAAGCTGACGCCGTAGCGAAGATCGCTCAGATCCACGCTGGTGGAAAAGGGAAGGGACGCGCCGGGACAATCGATGATCTTGGAAAGGCCCAACAGCATAATCTTCCCCCTCTCAAAGTCGTGCTAACGTATTATATAGGTTTTTTCCCGTTTTGTCAAACATTATTTTTGAAAACTTTCCGTTTTCTGCCCTGTTTTCACCGGGAAAACCCGGTTCTATCCCGCGGTCTGCCCACATACCATGAAACCAAACCATGGCAGGGTCGCTCCTGCCGAAGGAGGAGGCTGGCTATGGAAACCATTTATCAGGATATCGCTGCCAGAACCGGCGGCAATATCTACATCGGCGTGGTGGGGCCGGTTCGTACCGGAAAATCCACGCTGGTCAAGCGGATCATGGAGGAACTGGTGATCCCCGCCATGGAGGACCCCTTCCGGGCGGAACGGGCGAGGGATGAGCTGCCCCAGTGCGCCTCCGGAAAAACCATTATGACGGCAGAACCCAAATTTGTGCCGGAGGAGGCCGTAGAGGTGTCCCCGGACGGCAAGGCGCGGCTGCGCGTCCGCATGATCGACTCCGTAGGCTATATGATCCCCGGGGCCATGGGCGCTCAGGAGGACGGCCAGCCGCGAATGGTGACTACCCCCTGGTTTGACCGGGAGATCCCCATGACCCAGGCGGCGGAGCTGGGCACCAAAAAGGTCATGGAGGGCCACGCCACCATCGGTCTGGTCGTGACCACCGACGGAACCGTGACGGATATCCCCCGGGAGGACTATATTCAGGCGGAAAAGAAAGCCGTTTCCGATATGCGCGCCACAGGCAAGCCCTTTCTGGTCATCGTCAACAGCCGGGAGCCGGAGGGAGAACCGGCCAAAGCGGTAAAGGCCTCCCTGGATCAGGAATTCGGCATTGACGCCATGATCCTGGACTGCCAGGCCCTGGACGGGGCGGGCATTGCCAGGCTTCTGGGGGCCATGCTCTACAGCTTCCCCATGACGGCCCTGCGGGTATTCCTGCCCCGGTGGATGGACGCCCTGGAGCAGGACCACCCTGTGAAAGCGGCCCTCTGCGCTTCCCTGCTGGAATCCGCGGAAAAGATCAGAACTCTGGGCCAGGCGGAACATTCCCTGTCCGCCCTGCGGGAGCTGCCCCAGGTTCAGGATTACACCCTGCGGGCAGTAGACCCCGGCAGCGGCCGGGTAGACTGCGCGCTGGTTTTCCCGGAATCCCTGTTCTATGAAATTCTCAGCGCCCGGGCAGGGCTTCCCATTGAAAGTGACGCCCAGCTCATGGACCTGCTGACCCAGCTGACCCAGGCCAAACGGGAATACGACCGTCTGTCGGACGCTCTGAGCGCCGTAAAGGCCACGGGCTACGGGGTAGTCAGCCCATCCCCGGAGGAGATCCGGCTGGAAAAGCCGGAAATTCTCAAAAAGAACGGCAGCTACGGTGTGAAGCTTCGGGCCAAGGCCCCCTCCATTCATCTGATCCGGGTGGACATCGATACGGAGATCAACCCCATGGTGGGCGGCGAAGAGCAATCCAAGGAGCTCATCGACTACCTGCAAAGCCAGGAGCCGGAAAAGCTCTGGCAGAGCAATATTTTCGGAAAATCTGTCTATGACCTTATTCAGGAGGGCCTCAGCGCCAAGCTGATCCGGCTTCCCGAGGACGTAAGAGGCAAATTCCGGGGCACCCTGGGCCGCATCGTCAACGAAGGGGCCACAGGGCTGGTGTGCATCATTCTGTAAGGGAACTCCGAAATTCTTGACATTCCCGCCGCGCGATAGTAAAATATAGAAAATACAAGGAGGGATCGTCTATGAAAAAAGAAAAGATCGCTTACCTGTGGAAGGACCGCAAGCGTTTTCTGGGAATGCCCCTGTCCTTTACCCGGTATATGCTCTCAGAGGACCGTCTGTTCCTGTCCAAGGGATTTCTGAACGTGAAGGACGACGAGATCCTCCTATACCGCGTCCGGGATATCAGCACCAGCCGGAACCTTTTGCAGCGGATGCTGGGCGTGGGCACCGTAACGGTTATGTCCACGGACAAAACCTGCCCCAATCTGGTGATGAAAAACATCAAGGACCCCGTTGCCGTAAAGGAGATGCTCCATAAGCATGTGGAGGAAATGAAGCTCCGCCGGCAGGTCCGGGTCAGCGAGCTGACCAACCTGGACGACAAGGACGACGACTGCTGCTGCCACCACGACCACGGAGACAGAGAAGCGGAAGAGATCGACTGATTGGCCCCACAAAGCCCCCTGCTTTCATCAAGCGAAAGCAGGGGGCTTGACAGTTTGCTCTTTTATAGAGTTCTCATCAGTTCCGACACATCAGACGGCAGCGCCAGGTTCCGCAGGGTCCTGCCGGTTTGCAGATAGTCGGTCCCGTTAATGGCGCCGCAGATTCGCAGGAACGCCTCTGTCAGGGGCATGCCCACCCCGCAGGCCTCCCCCAGACTTACAAGCATGGCCACACCGCAGGACGCATCCTCCGAGACATACCGGTGGGCAAAGCTGCTGGGGCCGTCCAGGCTGCGGAAAATATCCACATCATGGCAGGATGTATCCAGGAGCCTGCGCATCAGGCCCTCCGAGGGAGGACTGTATTCCCCAAAGCCCAGCGCCGCAAACAGAGCCGCACGCTCCTTTTCCAGTGCGGAAAACAATCCAATGGCCGTTTCTCCCAGACCATCCCGGAAAAACGCGAAGCGCTCCCCCATTCTCTCGATCTGGGTTCCGTTCAGTACGGCACCCGCCAGGTGGGAGATCACATTGGGGGAATTCAGCGATACCTCCAGCACGTTTCTTCCCGCTTTGGCAGGCAAAAAATCCGAGAGCGCCGCAATCAGGGCGTCCGTCTGCCCGCTGGGCAGCGCTGCCACATGTGCCGTTTTCAGCGGTCCGGAAACGATCACTTCCGCCGGCGCCGTCCTTCTGCAGGCCCACAGATTTCCCGCGAGCTCCCCCACCAGAGTATCCGTCTTTCCCAACGCGTCCAGCTTGTTTCGCAGGAAAAAGCTGCCGAAATTGCCCGGGCTGAACAGAAATACCTGCCCCGGTCTGGCCAGCGGCGCGCAGAGGCGGCTGATCTCCTCATGACGGTTGTGCGGCACGCACAGCAACACCCGGTCCGCCCGCAATGCCTGTTCAAAATTCTCTGTCAGCTCCGGCATGGCACAGCCGCACTGGCCGGATCCGCCCCGGAGAAGGATCCCTCCCTGTCTGCGGATCTGTGGGAAGTCCTCCGTATGCTCCGGCGTATCGCAGAGGACCACAGGATAGCCGAGCTTTGCAAAATAAGCCGCTGTGGCCATACCGGAGGAGCCACCGCCGATCACCGCGATTTTTCTTTTTTGTTTATCCATGTCATCATCCTTTTCTGCCGCCCCGGGAACGGGGCGGCAGTGATTTTACCGTGCAGATCGGTTACTGGATCTTTCCCTTCTTATACAGGAAGTAGGCCCAGGCTACAGTGATGGCAATCAGAACCAGCATAATGTACAGGCCATTCTTGCTGTACCACGCCTGTCCGAAGAGGACCGCGGAAAGGCAGCCCAGAATGAAGGGGACAATGCCGACCTTCCAGTTTGCCATAATGCGCTGGAACAGCATCGCACCCATAACGGCGGGCAGAACATTGTTGAAGCCGGGGGCCAGCGTGGGGCTGGTGAGAACGGGATAGATAACATGGACAAAGGCCACGCCCAGCGCCACCTCCAGAGTCGTCACCAGTGAGCAGGTGCCGACGGCCAGCGTCGCCACAACATCGCCCTCTTTGGTGCCCATTTCCACATCCATAATCTCCTGGCAGCTGACCACGCAGGGGATCTTGGTCTGGGAGACGTTGCCAGTGGTAAAGCCCATATAGGTGCCGCCGGCGCCCAGCATCGGCGCGAAGGTAAAGGGTTCAATGATCTGGTTCGCGCCGAATGCCACCAGAATCGCCAGGCAGCCGGCGCCAACAGCGCCCCAATCTGGGGCCACATGGTAGCGCAGGCAGACGCCAATGATCGGCAGATACATGGCAATCAGAGCCAGTGCGGTCGACAAACGGCCCCAGCGGTGGATTTTATGGTCGTACTCGGTAAAAGCGGCGGACTCGTCCGCGGCAATTTTAGCCAGCTTTTCACTACTCATAAACGCGCTCCTCCTATCAGGCAATCAGGCAGCAGACGACAACGCCCGCAACGATGGATACAGACAATGCAAAGTCACCCAGAACCGGCACTTTTTTCTTCAGCAGCATGCAGGCCACCATGACAATACCGCCGGTAAAGGCCGCGGCAAAGGGCAGGATCGGCGTAAACTTTGTAAAATAAGGAACGTTCAGCCGGGCAATAACCGCGGCAAACGCGGCCGAGGTTCCGATAATCAGGAACTTGTTGGTCTTTTTTGCCTTCTTCAGGACCTTGTCATAGCCCTTCAGGGTCAGAATGGTGTTCAGCGGCGCAATGCTCATGCCGATGTTCATAACCAGCATAATAACCACAAAGCCGCCCAGCGTCAGGGCGCTGTAGTCGGAAAAGCCTGCGGCTTCCAGACCGATACCGGCAGCCATAGGCTCATAGCCGCCGGCACCAATGTTGGAAAGGCGGAGCCAGGGGAAGAACTTGCCGAGGCTTGGCGCCATGGCGATCAGCAGGGACACCAGTGACAGGGCGGGAATCACGGAAATGGAGGCGGCGGTCGTGATGCACTTTCTCAGCTTTTTCTTGTCCATTCCGATTTCCAGCCCCTGCTTCCACGCCATAGCCATAAACCGGACGGACTGCAGGACAATAATCGCAATGGGTACCAGGCACAGCAGGAACATAAAGCCGCTGTTGGCAACATCCAGATAATTTACCATAGTGTTCTCCTTTCGCTTCTCTTTAAATTCTCAGCGCTTCTGACGGTCTGTAAAGGTCATCAGCGGGAAGATCTCCCGCTTTTCCATAAGCTTCTCGCACAGCTTCTCATCGCTGTCGTTCATGCAATTCAACGCGAAATCGCCCAGGAAATCTATTGAGGCATCGGCGGAGGCCGCCAGCACGCCCTGATTATTGGCAAGGCGGATATTTTTCACCGCCAGGCGGGCAGCGTCAATGGCAATGGCTGTGGACGAAGCCATACGCAGAGCGCAGGCCAGCTTCGCACCGTCGCAGACAACGCCGAATACATTGGGGATCAGATTCTGGATCGCCATTTCCACCTGGGCCTCCGTGCCGCCCAGCAGCAGGGTCGTGCCCGCTGTAACGCCCATGGAGGCCGCTACCTCACAGGAGCACATGGTAGGCGCTTTGCCGATGCGATGGATCACGGCAATGGCCACCAGGCAGCTCAATGCCAGCGCGCGCTTGCGGGTTTCATCATCCACCCCCAGGTCCTTGGCCTGGCTGACAATGGGCATGGTAGACGCGACGCCAACATTGCCCTTGCCGCCCACGCTCATAATGGGCAGGTTGACACCGGCCATACGGCCTTCGCAGGCAGCGGCCGCGGCCGCCTTGGCATGGGTGACGGGGGTATCCTCGCCGGTGGCCAGAATATTGGCGCCAATGCGGATGCTGACCTCTTCATGGCTCAGGACATAATCGGTCATGGCGGAATTCATTTTGGCAGCCTCGTCCATGATGTCCAGCTTTTCGATGGGATAAGTCGTGGCAAAATCGTAGAAATCCTTGATCTTATACTTCATGATGGGCGTGTGACCCGCCTGATTGTTGGGATCAGGTTCCACATCCAGCAGAACCTCGCCGTTGTGGGATTTAAAAATCAGGCCATCGGGAGCGCCCTGCGTGACCGCCACACCTACGCCCTTATCGGTTTCCACTACAACACGGCGGGAACCGCCCCGTGCCTCCGCCGCGCTGGCAAACTCCGTGCGGATCTCCACCAGTTCCGCTACCTTGCGGGCTTTCAGCTCCCCTTCCGGGGTAACGGAGTGGAGTACCTCAAGCCTGGCCTTGGGATCGCCGCAGACAGCGCCCAGGGCATAGGCCATTTCCGCGCCCAGATACTCGGTGCCGGGAAAGGCAACATCATCGATTTTCGCGGCAGCGCTGGAGCCGCCATAGACCGTGATCTTCTTGATCTCTCCCCCGCCTGCCGCGTCATAGGCCTCCGCTGCGACATAGCAGCCGCCGATAGGCCCCGTGCAGCCCAGCGCGGGCCGGGTTTCTTTGCAAAGAATTTCATAGAGTTCCTGGTACTGGTCCATTTTTTATCCTCCTTGTGTTCCTCCAGCTGATTTGTAAATACAGACATCTTTTTTCAATGTCTTACAATGAGATAATATCACCAGACATTAAAATGTCAAGTCTTTTTTCATTTATCGTTCAAAAATTGTTCATTATCACAAATTTCTCCCATTTGTTTTATGCAAGACGATGATTCGCATTCTCTGCGCCGCATTGTTTTGTCTGAAATCCCCTCTTTTCATTTGTGATAAAAAATGCTATAATCAGTCCGAAATCGATAAAAAGAATGGAGGTTTTACAGTGATGAAACCCCAGCAGGTCGTTTGGCCCAGCTTTTATCCCGCATTTTCCTGCATCGGTCCCGCTTGTTCAGACAACTGCTGCCATGATTGGCCCATTACACTGGATCGGGATACCTACCTGCGCTACAAGCAGCTGCCTCCGGGAGGGCTGTCTGACATCAGTGCCCGCAGTCTTTTCCCAACAGGCGGCAGCAAGACCCACTTCGCCTCCATTCGTCTGGACCCCGGCGGCCTGTGTCCCTATCAGGATCCCGACGGCGGCTGCAAGCTGGTACGCAGGCTTGGTCCCGATGCCCTGGGGCTGGTATGCACCCTGTACCCCAGACGAAAAACGGAATTTCTCCCCGGCGTGTGGGAGCTGTCTCTGTCGCTTTCCTGCGAGGAAGCGCTGCGGCTTGGCGTTTTGGCACCGGACCGCATCCAGTTTCAGCTTGCTGAAATTCAGCCGGACGCCGCGCTGCAAACACTTCCGTCCACCGGCATCGGCCCCGGCGGCGCCGTTGTCCCGCCCCCCGGCTGGGCGCAAGCCCTGCGCCAGAGCTGCCTGCGGCTTATGGGCCGAAGGGATATCCCCATAAGCCAGCGCATTCTCGCCATCGGCCTGCTGCTGGATCGGATTCCCGACACGCCGGAATCCCAAATTTCAGGTCTGTGCGCCGCGTTTTCTCAAATCGCCGGGGCACAGCTGGAGTCCCTGACGCAAGCCCTGAAGCCTCCCAGAGCAGCCCTGCTCCGGGCATGGCTTTTGCCTGTAAGCCACATTCTTGCCGGTCGTCCAGGCCCCCTTCGGGACCGTCTTTCCGCTCTCCTGCCTCAGCGGGATACGCTTGATCGGGAGGGTGCTGCCGTCTGCCTGGAGCTCGTCCGCAAACAAGCCGATCCCTTTCTGGCAGCCCACAGCCGGGAAACGGAAAACTACTTTATAAACCACCTGTTTTCGGCCATGTTCCCCTTTTTGGGCAGCCCAAAGGATTTATCCTATCCCGCGGCGGCGCTTGCGGAACAGTTTGCCCTTCTCCGGCTGCTGACCGCATTGTCGCTGCCCGGAGAACCGGAACAGGTTCTGACAAAAGCAATGGTACATCTTGCCAGAATGGTGCAGCACACGGACCAGACCCAGGATCTGATCCAGCTCTCCCACCAGCTGGGACAGGACCCCCGCATCCTGCGGACCTGCTATCTCTAACGGCAGCCAAAAAAAGCCGGTGTGTCCTCCCGAAGGAAGCACACCGGCTTTTTATAGGGAACCTCTGATTAAATCGGCAAGAGCTGAGAGCGAGAGATTTTTTGACCGGTCAAAGCATCAAAAGCAGAGGAATACTTTGTGTACCCGCAAGGGGTATGCCGCATCCGTAAGCCAGCTTACGCTGGCAACGGCTGCGCAATATTTCCTGCTTTTGATGCTGAAGAGCGGGCGAAAAAGATCCGCTCTTCAGCCGCAGACGATTTATTCAGAGGTTCCCTAGTACGTTATATTCCCAGGGCCTTATAGACGGAATCAAAATAGCGCTGCATCACGTCTCTGGCCTTCGCGGGATCCTGCTGAGAGATGGCGTCGATCATCTCCGCATGGAATTCGTTGATTGCATCGAAGGTGTGTCCTTCCTCCACATTGTGGGCTATCACCTCCCGAATAGCATTCAGCAGCTCCACAATCACCGGATTTCCGGTACATTGGGCAATTCTGGCATGGAAAGCTATATCCCGCTTCGTCCGCTCCTTCGCATCCAGTCCCGGCTCTTTCATCATCCAGTTTGCCCGCCGCAATTCCAATACATCCTCCGCGGTAGCCCGCTGCGCGGCCAGCTGAACGGCACTAAGCTCCAGAATCTCCCGCAGCTCGATCAGGCAGTTCATGTCCCCTGTAGACATATTGATAATCATATTCAGAGGGTCCACAAAGCAACCCTTCATCATATCCGCCACAAAGGTTCCCTCATTTCGCCTGACGATCATCCTCTTTGCCGCCAGCACTTTCATACTCTCCCGGATGGTGGAGCGTCCCACGGAAAACTGCTCCGACAGCTCCGCCTCTGTAGGCAGACGATCCCCCGGCTTTTTCGTAGAAATCATCTCTTCCAGCTTTTCCAGTACAGTGTCTGACAAATTCACCCGGGAATTCGCAACCGCCATAGTCCATTCCTCCGCATTCTGCAAGCATTTCTTTATTTATACCCGGTTTTTTGGAGTCTGTCAACAGATTTCCGAAAAAATGTCCACAGGGTATTTACTTTTTCTCTTTCTGAATGTATGATTAACTAGTGTTAATTGTCAGACACTACATTCAGGAGGAATATGACATGAAAAAGACGATAACCGTTCTTGCCCCATCCTTTGTACTCACCTCTATCTTAGCGGTGGCCTCCGCGCTTTCAGCCATTGCGGCGGCTTTCCCGGAGCTGCCGCTGTCCCGCCTGCAGCTGCTGACCTCCCTGCCATCCCTCATCGGCATGCCGATGATCTTGCTTTCCGGTATTCTGTGCGCGCGCTTTTCCAAAAAGCAGATCGTCACTGTGTCCATGCTTCTGATGATTCTGGGCGGTTTGGGACCGGTGATGTTTCACGCCCGGTTTTCCCAGCTGGTTGTCTGTGCCGTGCTGTTTGGGCTTGGCTTCGGCGGCATCTCCCCTTTGACCACCGCTCTCATTCAGGAGCACTTTCCGCCGGAAAAGCAGCCGGCCATGCTGGGCTACCAGAGCGCGGTTATCGGCATCGGCGGCGCGCTTTTCTCCTTTCTGGGCGGGCGACTGGCCAGCCGGTGCTGGTGGCATGCCTATCTCGCCTACCTGCTGTTTCTGCCTGTGCTGGCCGCGATCCTGATGCAGCCCGCCGGGACGCCCAAAGCCCAGCAAACAGCCGATCCAAAAGGCCTATTGCGGTGGGACCTGGCATTTTGTCTATGCCAGAGCATTCTGTTCGCGCTGCTGTTCTTCACCTTCCAAAATAACATCGCCCTGCTGCTTGAGAAGCGTTCCCTGGGCGATACCGCCGTCAGCGGGCGGGTTCTGGCGGTGCAATCCACAGTCGGCATTTTGTCCGGTATTCTGGGCGGGAAAATTCTTTCCAAATTGGGGAAATTCTCCCTTCCATGGATTTTTCTGGTTTCCTCCGCCGGGATGCTGCTGATTCTTCTCGGCCGGGATCTGATTCTGTTCTACGCGGCCGCTGCCATGCTTGGCTTCGTATTCTCCCTGAGAATGCCTGCCGGATACCTGAAGGCCACGTCCTCCGCAGCGCCGGAACTGGCTACCATGGCCACCGCCGTTTATTGCTGCTCCAGCTCTCTCGGCCAATTTCTCTCCCCCTTCTGCGTCAATGCCGCGGCGGCAACGCTGGACGGCAAATTCCGCCTCAGCGCCATAGCCCTATTGGCCGTGGGCGTCCTGTCCCTGGCCTTTGAATGCCGGAAACGGAAATGAAAAACACCATTCAGGTTTTCTCCTTGTTCACAATTTGCTTGTTGAAATAGGTTTCGGATTATGTTAAACTTATCTTAATAACGCGCAGGAGGAACAGCATGGACGACGAGAAGATCAAAGCCAGGATCGGCGGCAATATCGCTTCCTTTCGGAAAGCGGCGGGGCTGACCCAGGCGGGGTTGGCCGAAAAACTGAATTATTCCGACAAGGCCATCTCCAAGTGGGAGCGGGGGGAATCCATCCCCGATGTGCTGACCCTGATGCAGCTGTCCTCTCTCTTCGGCGTCACCATGGATGCTCTGGTCAGCAGCGACGCCCCTGCCGGGACCGAGCTGCCGGAACCGGAACGGCCCGCCGCCAGGAAGGGAATCATCCAGGCCCTGGTCAGTACGCTGGTGTGGTTTGTGGCCCTGTTTTTCTTTGTGGTCATTTCATCCTTTCAGATCCCGGGCAGCTGGGTGGCCTTTGTCTACGCCATTCCCGTCAACGCCATTGTGCTGCTGAGCCTCCGGTCCGCCTGGGGCATGTTCAGCTGGAACCGGGCGCTGATTTCCGTGATCGCCTGGGGCAGCCTGACCAGTCTCTATATATCCCTGCTGGTGTTCACCCATGTAAACGTATGGAAGCTGTTTTTGCTGGGCATTCCGGGACAGATCGCCATTTTTCTGTGGTTCCGGATGTTCCGGAAGCCTGTGGAGAAAGAAAAAGAGCGGGAGGAACAACAAGATGGTGAATAAGAAAGAGCTGCGGCAGCAGATCAGAGTGCAGAAGCGGGCCATGACCGAGGCACAGATCGAAGAAAAAAGCCGTATCCTGGGCGAAAAATTCCGGGCCTGTCCTCAGTATGCCGCGGCGAAGACCATTTACGGCTATCTGCCCTACAACCAGGAGGTCCGCACCGTGCCCATGCTGCGCCAGGCTCTGCTGGACGGCAAGCAGGTAGCCGTGCCCAAGGTTTTCGGCGATGACATGAAGTTCATTCTGCTGCCGGACCTGGACGCGGTGGCAAAGGGCTACGCGGGCATTCCCGAACCCATTGCTGACGGCCCCGAGGCTGAGGATCCCCACGCTCTGGTTCTGATGCCCGGACTGGTCTTTGACCCCAAAGGCCACCGTATCGGTTACGGCGGCGGCTTTTACGACAAGTTCCTCTCCCGGGAACCGGACCACCCCACGGTAGCCCTGTGCTATGATTTTCAGGTGCTGCCGGAACTGGAAACGGAAGAATTTGATGTTCCCGTGGACCTGGTCCTCTGGGCATAAAGGAAGGCGAAACAATGGAAGCACTCGTTTGGATCCTTACGGCGGCGCTGGTTTTCGGCATCTGCCGTCTGGTAGATATTGGTTTTCAGAAGCTGTTCCGCAATAAGGCAGAGCACCTGTCCGGCCAGGCCGTCCGGGTCAATAAGCGCTACGGCGTTTTCGGCGTGATTCTCAGCGCTCTGGGCATTGCCGCCATCGTTACCGGCTTTAAGGGAACCGGAGACCAGGTCCTGCTCTGGGGCGGCGTCATTGTCTTTCTGCTGGGGGTGTCCCTCACCGTTTACTACTTAGGCTTCGGCATCTTCTATGGAGAGGACACCTTTCTGGTTTCCACCCTGTTCAAAAAAAGCGTTTCCTATCCCTACAGCGCCATCGTCGGTCAGAAGCTCTACCTGATTACCGGCGGCAATATCGTGGTGGAGCTTCAGCTGGAAAACGGCAAAACCGTTTCCCTGCAATCCACCATGGAGGGGGTTTACCCCTTTCTGGACGCCGCCTTCCAGCGCTGGTGTGCCCAGAAGGGCCTGGACCCGGAAACGTGTGACTTCCATGACCCCCAAAAGAGCTGGTGGTTCCCCCATGAGGAGGCCTGAATGGCCCATATTCCCAGCGGTACAACCGCCGAAATCGACGTGCTGACCTTTCGGGAGGCCCTGAAGGCTGCCAACACTCCCAGCCCCGATTATGATATCGGAAAATGGCTGTACGCTCCCAATTTTTACTCCGAATACCGGTACATCCTGGGCACCCGGGGCGAAAAGCCCCTGATCTGCATCGGCATCAACCCCTCCACCGCCAGACCGGACGATCTGGACAACACCCTGAAATCCGTGGAGCGCATCGCTTTAGGCAATGGGTACGACAGCTTTCTTATGTTCAACGTCTACGCCCAGCGGGCAACGGACCCGGACACTATGGAGCGGGTCTGCAATCCCAGGCTGCACCACGAGAACATGGAGGCTTTCCGCTATATTCTCTCCCTCTCCCCCGCCCCCGCCGTCTGGGCCGCCTGGGGGTCCATTATTGAGAAGCGGAAATATCTGCCCCAGTGCGTCCGGGATATGCTGGAAATTGGCCGGGAATACGGCGCAAGCTGGTACTGCGCCGGTGCCGTCACCAAAAAGGGGCACCCACATCACCCCCTGTATCTGCGCAAGGATGAGAAATTGAAGCCCTTTGACGTGGAAGCGTATCTGGAACACCTATGAATATCCCGCCGCAGCCAATATCGCTGCGGCGGTTTCATTTCTTACAAAACTGTTCGTTTTTCCGTCCAAATTGTAAGCCGAATCGATGGAGGTAAAGCCTCCCCTCTGCTATAATTGCCCCAGAAAACGCAAGGAGGAAATTTGCAATGAAAATTCTGGAAGTCAGCGGGGTCCGAAAGGTGTATACCACCCGCTTTGGGGCCAACCAGGTGGAAGCGCTGCGGTCTGTGAGCTTCAGCGTGGAGCAGGGGGAATATGTGGCCATTATGGGCGAATCCGGCTCCGGCAAGACCACCCTTCTGAACATTCTGGCCGCTCTGGACCGGCCTACCGAGGGCAGCGTCATTCTGGACGGCCAGGAGCTTGGCAAGGTCAAGGAGGACAAAATGGCCGCCTTCCGCCGGGACAATCTGGGCTTTGTGTTCCAGGAGTTCAACCTGCTGGACACCTTTACGGTGGAGGACAATATCTACCTGCCCCTGGTGCTGGCAGGGAAAAACTACAGGGAAATGCCCGGGAAGCTCCGGCCCATCGCCCAGGAGCTGGGCATTCTGCCCCTGCTGAAAAAGTACCCCTATGAGATCTCCGGCGGCCAGAAGCAGCGCTGCGCCGTGGCCCGGGCCATGATCACGGACCCCAAGCTGATCCTTGCCGACGAGCCCACCGGCGCACTGGACTCCAAGTCCAGCGACGAGCTGCTGGGGCTATTCAGCCGGATCAATGCGCAGGGCCGGACCATCCTGATGGTCACACATTCCGCCAAGGCGGCCAGCCACGCCAGCCGGGTACTCTTCATCAAGGACGGTCAGGTTTTCCACCAGCTCTACCGGGGCCGGAACACCAACGAACAGATGTATCAGCTGATCTCCGATACCCTGACCACTCTGGCGACAGGCGGTGAGCAGGCATGAGAGCACTTTATCGCAGACTGGCCTGGGAGGGCATCCGCAAAAACAAGCGGCTCTATACCCCCTATCTGCTCACCGGCAGCATCATGGTCATGATCTTCTACATCCTGGACGCCATGTCCCGGGATTCCCTTGTCAGCTACGTCCGGGGCAGTGCATTTGTGGCCGAGGTCATGACCCTGGGCAGCATCGTCATCGGCGTCTTTTCGGTCCTGTTCCTGTTCTATACCAATTCCTTCCTGGTACGCCAACGCTATAAAGAATTCGGCCTGTACAACGTTCTGGGCATGGACAAGGGCAATATCGGCCGGGTCATGTTCTGGGAGAACCTGTATGTGGCCCTGATTACCCTGGTCTGCGGCAGTGTGCTGGGCATTGCCATGTACAAGGCCGCGGAGCTGGGTCTGCTGAATCTGCTGCATCAGCCTCTGAACTACACCATTTCCGTGAATCTCCCGGCCCTGGGCGCCACGGCCCTGGTCTATGGCTGTATCTTCCTGCTGCTGCTCTTCAACTCCCTGATCCGGGTACGGCGGGCAAAGCCCCTGGAGCTGATAAAAACCGCCAACGTGGGCGAGCGGTTCCCCAAATACATCTGGGCCGAAGCCCTGCTGGGTCTGGTGATGCTGGGCGGGGCCTACTACCTTGCCGTAACCATTCAGGAGCCCCTGTCGGCCCTGCTGTGGTTCTTCCTGGCCGTCATTCTGGTCATTCTCGCCACCTACGCCCTGTTTATGGCAGGGTCCGTAGCCCTGTGCCGGCTTTTACAGAAGAATAAGCGGTACTACTACAAGGCAAACCACTTTGTCTCCGTGTCCTCCATGGCCTTCCGCATGCGCCGCAACGGCGCGGGCCTGGCCTCCATCTGCATTCTGCTGACCACGGTGCTGGTCATGCTGGTATCCACAACCAGTATGTACGTGGGCGGCGACGACTCCATCAAGGCCCGCTATCCCTACGAGATCAATGTGGAATGCCACGCCGCGACCTGGGCGGACATGGAGGATACCTCTGTATTGGAAGCCGCCATTCTGGAACAGACGGGGGACACCACCCTGCACAGCTACCGCAACGGCCAGATCTCCGGCCTGCTGACAGAAACCGGTCTTTACTGGAACTCCGAAACCTATGGCAAGGACCTCACCTCCTATGACCAGGTAGGCACCCTGACCGTGATTCCCCTGGAGGACTACAACCGCATGATGGGCACCAATGAAACCCTGGAGGACGACGAGTGCCTGCTCTATTCCACCCGCCTGCGCTTCCACTGGGACAGCTTTGCTCTTGAGGGCGGCCCCGCCCTGCGGGTCAAGAAGGTCCTCTCCCAGGGCTTTGAAAGCGGCAATACCTCCGCCATGATTACCCCCACCGTCATGCTGGTCGTCAACGATCCCGAACGCTTCCTCTCCGCCGCCGAAACGGACGATGCCAGCCGGGGCGCTATCCTCCGGTGGGACTGCGGCATCGATCTGGCCGACACCACCCGTGAAGCGGAGATCGCCGCGGCCATTGCCGACAGACTTGTGCAGCTCCGGGAATCCGGAAAAGCAAGCATTCTGGGCATTTACGTAGAAAACCGGGCCGACGGCAAGGGCAGCTTCTTTGAGCTGAACGGCAGCCTTCTGTTCCTGGGACTGATGCTGAGTCTGGTATTCCTGTTCGCGGCAGTGCTCATTATCTACTACAAGCAGCTCTCTGAGGGCTACGAGGACCGGGCCAGGTTCACCATCATGCGCAAGGTCGGCATGACCCAGCGGGACATCCGGGCCACCATCAATTCCCAGATGCTGACGGTCTTTGCCGCCCCGCTGCTGCTGGCCGGCGTGCATATGCTCTTCGCCTTTCCCTTCCTGTGGAAAATTCTAATGCTGATGAATCTCTTCAACAAGGCGCTTATCGCCCGGGTCGCGGTGCTCTGCTATCTGGTATTCGCCCTGGCCTACGTCCTTGTGTACAAGCTCACCTCCAACAGCTACTACACCATTGTCAGCGGGGCGAAGGCGGAATGAAAAGGCTCAAAAGACTTGCCATATCAGCCCTCAATGGCGGCTCCCTGGTGCTGCTGGCCATTCTGGCCCTGCCCACGCTGGCCCTCATCGGCCTCATGGGCCTGATCCTGGACGGAATGGACAAGCTGCGGTAACGTGAAAAGGGACTGTCGCAAAATAGCAAAGTGCCCAAACATAAGAATGTCATTGCGAACCAGCCCGCTTACCTGGTGTGGCACCCCAAGGGTATTTCCTTCGGGCACAATCCCCCCGATTTTCAAATATCTACGTTAGAAAATCTTGGATTTTACGCCTATCCGGGGGATTGCCACACCAGTGACTCGGTCACTGGCTCGCAATGACATTTTATATTTTGGCTATTTTGACCCATAGGGGTTCCTAGTGAGGCAGCCCCTTTTCAGCGCTGAAATCTCACACCGCGTACAGCAGCACGCACAGGAAGTGCAGCAGGCTGCCGATGTCTACGAAAATATGGAACACGGAGTGCATCCATTTTCTCTTGCTGCCCAGCCCATAGAGCACCGCGCCGACGGTATAGGCGATGCCGCCGGAGAGCAGCAGCCAGAACCCCGCCGGAGTCAGCACCTGCCAGACGATTTTCGCGAAGGGAATAATGGCCCAGCCCATGCCGATGTAGCAGATCATGGAAAACACCCGATAGGCCCGCAGGTCGATGGCCGTCAGGATCGTAGCCACAATGGCCATGGCCCACTCAAAACCGAACAGCCACCAGCCCAACTTCGGGTATCGGGGCCGGATGGCGGACAGGGCAATAACCGTATAGGTACCGCAGATCAGAAAATAAATGGTGCAGTGGTCAATGACCTGCATGACCTTCTTGCCCATGCCGGGTCTCAAGCCGTGGTATACGCTGGATACACTGTACAGGGCGATCATGCAGAAGCCGTAAATGGCGGAACAGACCACGCCATAGATATTGTTGTGCAGGGCCGCGAAGGTCACGCACAGGCTCAAGGCCGACACGCCCATGGCCCCGCCCACAATGTGGGTCACGGTGTTCATGATCTCCTCGCCCACGGAATAATTGGGCAGCATCCGGTCTGCCAGCTTGGTTCTCTTGAATGTCATACACGCAGCCCATCCGGAAGCGCCGGGGCGCTTCCGTCCTTTCCTCGTTTTTTCCAGTATAGCACGCTGCTATCCAAAATGTGCCTACGCTTCCCTATTCTACCCTCTACACAAGGGAGAAGCCCCATTCTCCCGGCGGTAGAGCGCCTGCCCCCGGCGAAAGGTCCCCGTTTTCCTGCCGCCCCGTCTCTCCCGTCTCTTACGGAAGCTTCCTTGTTTTGTACAATCTGTACAATTGTTAAGAAAATAATATCGGCTCCCTATGGCCACTTTGTCAACAATTGTTCATACTTTTTGGACGGCGCTGTGCTATAATGTTAGTGACGGCGGGATGGAAGCTGCCGCCTTGGAAAAGGAGATCGGAATGAACAATATCTTGTTTTTTTTGCTGCCGAAGGCCATGTGCGCGTTTCTGGACGAAGACAGTACCATTCGCCAGGCCATGGAAAAAATGGAATCCGCCGGTTATTCCTCTATCCCCATTCTCAACAGGCGGGGCGAATACCGGGGCACCCTCACGGAGGGCGATCTGCTGTGGGCACTGAAATACCTGTGCTTCATGGATATGCGCCAGGCGGAAATCCACCGCATCTCGGAGATCTCCCGCCGGAAGGACAACGTCCCCGTTCGGGTCACGACCTCCATGCACGACCTCATCGACCGGGCCTCCACCCAGAACTTCGTTCCCGTCGTAGACGACAAGGACGCTTTCATCGGCATCGTCACCCGCCGCTCCATCATCCAATACTGCAAGCAGACCCTCTTCCCGGAGGATTGAACATACATAGAGCTACCCCACTAGGCACTTTAATGGGTCAAAATAGCTAAAAATGAAATGTCATTGCGAACCAGCCTGCTGGCCAATGCCATTTAGTTAAGAATTTCAAAACCGGTACTAGGAAGTTCCCAGTACCGGTTATTTTTTTCAAAAAAGTCGAAAAAACACTTGACAAAATTAAAAATTTCGGCAAGCGGAGCC